>DATEJD010000081.1:0-5748 GCA_035278325.1 Gemmatimonadales bacterium
GGCCCCAGAGCTTGCCGCGGTGCTCACGCGGGTCGACTCGCTTGAATCGCTTCGGGGCCTGCTGGCCGCGCTCGGCCACGAGCCGCTCACCGACGTGGTGCCTGGCATGGCGTTGCGGGGTGCCGGTGTCGAGCCGGGTCCGGCGCTGGTGGTCGGGCGAGCCGGTGATTTCCCCTGGTTCGCGGTGGCCGGCGCACCGGCCGAGCGGCTGGCACGGCGGGTTGCCCGGAGGCTCAGCGCTCGGGGGCGGAGTGCTGGGGTGCTGGCGCTCGATCGCGCGTCCCGCCGGCTCGGCATCGCGGTGGCCTTCGCCGGAACGCCGAGCCTCGAGGTCGCGCTCGATGGTCCGGCCGCGCCGGCGCTCGCATCACTGGCCCGCCTGGCCGGAGGCAGCGATGGCGGCGCGCTGGCCTACGCCGCCCGGGCCGCAGAGGCGCTGAGCGGCGAAGCGGTCGGCCGCCGCTTCTTTCGCCAGTTCAGCATCACGCTGGATGCCATGGCGGCGGCGCTGCCTTGCAGGCTCCGTACCGACGATCGCCGCAGCCTGGCCCTGCTCCAGCTCACCCGCGTGCTCTTCCTGTACTTCATTCAGGCCAAGGGATGGCTCGGCGGCCGCGAGCGCTTCCTGGCCGACGCGGTGGACGCCTGCCTGGCGCGAAAGCGGCGCATTCATCGCGACCTGCTTCGGCCGCTGTTCTTCGGCACCCTCAACCGGCCCGCCGCCGACCGAAGCCGCGGGGCGCTGGCGTTCGGCCCAATGCCGTTCCTGAATGGCGGCCTGTTCGAGCCCCACCCGCTGGAACGCGCGCTTCGGGGCGACATCCCGAACCCCGTCTGGCGGGACGCCTTCGACTGCCTGTTCGAGCGGTTCCATTTCGTGGTCGCGGAAGGCGGCGGTTCGGGCGGCATCGCCCCGGACATGCTCGGCCGCGTCTTCGAGGGCGTGATGGCACCGGACGCGCGGCGGGCAACAGGCACCTTTTACACCCCGGCGGCGCTGGTCAGAGCCCTGGTGGAAGCGGCGGTGGTCGGGCTGCTCGCCGGCCGCGCGGGCTGTCCGGAATCGGTGGCGGAGCGGCGGCTCGCCGATCGGGACCCGGCGACGGTGGCCCGCCTCGAGTCTATCACCTTGCTCGACCCCGCCGCGGGTTCCGGGGCCTTTCTGCTCGGCGCGCTGGAGTATCTCTCCGCGCTCGCCTCTCCCACGTCGGGCGGCCTGAGCGCCGCGCGACGCCGCATCCTGCGGCACACGCTGTTCGGCATCGATCTCAGTGCCACCGCGGTGCGGCTCACCGAGCTCCGCCTCTGGCTCTCGGTAATCGCCGACGATCCGGCGGATCGCCCGGATGCGGTTGAGCCGCTTCCCAACCTTGACTGCCTGGTGCGCCAGGGCGACAGCTTGTTCGATCCGGTCGGCGGCAGGCTGCGGCTGGGCCCCACAGACCCTCGGCTGGCGCTGGCCCTCGCTGCCCTGCGCCGAGAGCTGGTTACCGCCACCGGTACCCGGAAGAGAGCGCTGGTCCGGGAGCTTCGCGCGGCCGAATGTCGCGCCGCGGATGCCTCGCTGCTGAGAGCGGAGTCGGAGGCGCGCGACAGAGTTCGCGACTGTCTCGAAGCCGCGCGCAGCGTGGATCTGTTCGGACACCGCCGGGGCGTCGACCGGGACCTCCGTGAGCAGATGCGGGCGCTTCGCCTCGACATCCGGACGGTACGGCAGGCACGCCGCGCCATCGCACGAGATCGCGAGCTTCCGTGGTTTCAGTACCACACCCACTTCGCCGACGTCTTCGCGGCAGGTGGCTTCGATCTGGTGGTGGGCAACCCGCCATGGCTCAGAGCGGAGGACATCCCATCGGCCATGCGCCGCCAACTGGCCGGCCGGTACCGCTGGTGGCGGGGCGCCGGAACCGCGTTCGGCCACCGCCCGGACCTGGCTCTCGCCTTTGTGGAGCGCGCCATGGAGCTGGTCGCGCCGGGAGGTGTCGTCGCGCTTTTGGTGCCGGCCAAGCTCGCGACGGCACAATACGCGGCGGCCGCGCGTCACGACCTGGCCGCCGCCACCACGCTGCTCCGGGTGGCCGACCTCACCGGCCAGTCTCTCGCCGCGTTCGACGCGACGGTCTACCCGCTCGCGATGGTGGCTCGCAAGGTGGCGCCGCCGGCAGGCCACCGAGTTCATACCAGCCTGACCGACAACAGCCGCTCGGTTCCTCAGGCCAGCCTGCGCGGCGGCGGACCGTGGGTCCTCCTGCCCGACCGCGCGCGACAGGTGGCCGTCCGCCTCGCGCGCGAGCACCCGACCGTGGGCGACCGGGTCGTCTGCCGGCTCGGCGTCAAAACCGGGGCCAATCGCATCTTCCTCGATCCGCCGGCAACGGTAGAGCCCGAGCTGCTTCGCTGGGCCGTGCGCGGCCGAGACGTGCGCCCGTTTCAGGTGTGCCCCGCCCGCCGATTGCTATGGCCTCATGACACTGCCGGCGCGCCGCTTGCCCAGCTTCCGCCCGGTGCCGCGGCGTATCTCCTGCCTCTGGAGCCCGCCCTCCGCGCCCGGGTGGATTACGCCGGCGGCCCGCCGTGGACGCTGTTCCGGACCACCGCGGCCGTAGCCGGCCACCGTGTGGTCTGGGCGGATCTGGGACGCCGACTCACCGCGTGCGCGCTGCTCGAGAGCCATGACGCCTCCCTGATTCCGCTCAACACCTGCTACATCGCGCCCGCCAGGTCGGCCGCGGAAGCCGAGCGCCTTGCCGCCTGGCTCAACTGCACCTGGCTCCGAGCCATCGCCCGACTGGGCGCGGTACCCGCATCGGGCGGGTTCCACCGATTCACCGCCGCGCTGGTGAGCCGACTTCCCCTTCCCGCCTCAGCGCTGACCGATGGTGCGCTGCTCGAGGCCGCGCGATCGGGACGGGCCGGACAACCGGTGCAGGAGTGCATCGATGACATCGCCGCAGGGCACCTGGCCCTGTCCACCCGCGACCGGACCGCGCTGGCCCGCCTGGTGGCACGCGGTGCCGCGCATCGTCGCTGAGTCGCTGGCCGCCGTCGCCGACCCGCTGCGAACCGCTCTCACCCCCGGTCCACCCGCGTCGGCGGTGCAGGTAGCGCGGGCGCTCGCGCGGAGCCTGCTCCCGGCCGAAAGCGCGGCGGCGCCGCCGGCGTGGCTCCTGCCCGGACAAGCGCGGAGCTTCCGCCGAGCGCTGGCGGCACTCGATCGGTTTGGCGGCGCCTTGATTGCCGACCCGGTGGGCAGCGGCAAGACCTTCGTCGCGCTGGCGGTGGCGGCCGTGCGCAGGCGGCCGACGGTCTGCCTCGTTCCCGCCACGCTCGGCCGGCAGTGGGTGGAGGTGGCGCGGCGGCTCGGGGTGATGGTCGAGATCGGCACGCACGAACAGGCCAGCCGAGGGCGGCTGCCCGACGTGCGGGCTGGGCTCGTGATCATCGACGAGAGTCATCACTTCCGAAACCAGCGCACCCGGCGGTACAGCCGTACCGCACCCTGGCTGGTCGGTCGGGAGGTGCTGCTGCTCACCGCCACGCCCATCGTGAACCGGCTCGACGACCTGGCGCACCAGCTCCTGCTCGGCGTACGGGACGATGCGCTCATCGCCGATGGGGTGGTGTCGCTCCGGGCGACGCTGGCCGCGGGCTCCGGCGCAGCGGCGCTGGGCCGGCTGGTCATAGAGGACACGGCCGAGGCTGGTCCGCGCCCGCTGCGTCGCGCCTGCGTCAGCTCGGCGAGCGAACGGGAAGAAATCGGTGCCCGCGAGCTGCTCGAGAGCCTGAGCCGGCTTCGGCTGTCGCTCCACCCTCCCATCGCCGCGCTCATTCGCGCGGTGCTGGTCCGCGCCGCGGCCTCGAGTCCGGCCGCGCTTGCAGGCGCGCTTCGACGCTACCGCGGGCTCCTGCTCCATGGGGCCGACGCCCAACGCGCCGGCCGCTCACTCGGCCGCGCGGAGCTACGGGAGTTCGCGGGCGAGCTGGACGACCAGCTGGTGCTCTGGGAGCTGGTATCGGAAGGCAATGCCACGCTGGAGCTGGCGCTCGACGATGTCGACGCCATCGAGCCCGTTATCCACGCCTGCACGCGCGCCGCGGAGCCCGACGACAAGGCCCAGCGGCTGCGGGCGCTCCTGGCCGACGATCGACCGACGCTGGTGTTCACGGCCCGCCGCGAGACGGTCCGCTACCTGCGCGACCGGCTCGCTGGACCCGTGGCCTGGTGCACCGGTGACCGTGCCGGGCTGGGTCACGCGACCACCGCGCGCTCCGCCGTGATGCGGTGGTTCCAGGAGGCGGGGCCGCATCCGATGCCGCGTTGCCTGCTGACGACGGACGTGGCCGCGGAAGGGCTCGATCTCCGGCGGGCCGAGCGGGTGGTGCACTACGATCTACCCTGGACACCCATGCGCCTCGAGCAGCGGGAGGGACGGGCGGTGCGGCTCGGGTCGGCGCATGCCCACGTCGAGGTGGTACGCTTCCCGCCGCCGGCAGCGCTCGAAGCGGCGCTCTGTCTCGGGGAGCGGCTGGCGCGCAAGGCGGCGCTGCCTGGACGGGCCGGGCTCGGATCGCGCGGGGCGCGGCTCTGGCGATGGCGCACCTCTCTGGCCGATCGGCTGGGCGGCGGGGCGGGTGTCGAAGGCACGGCCCTCGTGTCCGGCACCGGGCACCGCGGGGTGCTTGCGGGGTTCAGCCTGGTATGCCGGCGCGGCGAGACGCCCGAGTCGCTCGGCGCTGTGGTCGGCTGGCTCGGAGCGGACGGCGAGTGGTCGGAGGACGCCGAGGTCGTCGAGGAGCGTGTGCTGGCCGCGGCGTGCGCAACGGAGTCGGGGCCGCTCGACTCCAGCGCGCTCGGAACCGCACTGGATGGACTCGCCAACCCGATCCGCGCGCGGCTCGCGCTCGCCGGCGGTCGCCGCTGGACGCAGGCCGAACCGGGCGCGTCAGCCCGACGAGTGGCGGAACGGCTGAGTGAGGCGGTCGCCGAGGCGGCACGGCAGCGCGACCGGCGGAGACTGGAGCGGCTCGAGCGGGCGATGAGGCTTGCGGCGGGAGGTCACACTGCGGGAGAAGAGATGGTGCTGGACAGCATGGCGGAGGCCCCGACTGCCGACCTCCTGGCCTGGTTGGATCGGCTCTCGGCTCCCGATGCCCGAGGAGAGCCGATCGAGGCACGGCTCACCGGCCTCGTAGTGTTCGACGGATGACCGGCATCACTCGCCCAGCTGGATTCGGCCTCCCGTGATTCCACCCTCGCCGCGAAACTCGAAGTGATGCTCGTCGAGAATCCGCTCGGGCAGCGAGCGCTCGGATCCTTCCTGGCGGAGGAAGCGCCTCAGCAGGTGCTCGGCCAGGGTGGCCGCGGTGTACCACACACCTGGCTCGACGCCCGGGTACAGCTCCGCGTACTCGGGCTTGAGGCGAGCCTCTCGCAGCGGGGTGTCGGTCATCATGGCTGCAGCGAGTGGCCGCTATCGATGATCGCGGCCACGAGAGCAACAAGCCCAGTCGGTTGCATGCGGATGCTCTCCACCATCGTCACGGTCAGGATAGGAGAAGCGGTCATCGCGCGCAACCGGGTGGCCCCGGCGGTAGTGTCCGGACACTATCGCCCCGGCTACGTTTCCGCGCATGCCTCCACTCCGGACCTTTCTCTTCGACCTCGACGGCACCCTGATCGACTCGGTGCGTCTCATTCTCGACAGCTATCATCACACGCTGGCGGCCCACGGGCTGCCCCCACGGAGC
>DATEJD010000082.1:0-8734 GCA_035278325.1 Gemmatimonadales bacterium
CCGCCGGTGACCACGACGAGCGGCGCCAGCCGCTCGCGGTAGAGACCCAGGGCGTGATCCAGCCGGGCGCGGAGCACCGGCGAGGGCCGGCCGTTGTACTGCGCCGCGCCCAGCACCACGATCGCGTCGGCCGGCTGCCGCTCGTCCTGCTGGCTTACCACCAGCACCATCACGAGCGACACGGTGTAGACGATCACGGCGGCGAGCAGCAGCAGCCCGGCGGCCTGGCGCAGGGGACGGAGCGCGGTATGCACGAGGCGGGCGCGGCTCGGTTAGAGGTCGAACCCTTCGCCGTGCTTGGGCAGGATCACGTCGCGCACGCCCTCTTCGCGCAGGATCGTGGCCATGGCGCCCAGGGCCGGCGCCTCGCCGTGCACCACGAACGCGCGGCGAATCGGGCCGCCCAGCCGGCGCAGCCAGGCCCGAAGCTCGTTGCGGTCGGCGTGGGCCGAGTAGCCGCCGATGGTCTCGACTTCGGCGCGCCGGGGATACTCCTGCCCCAGGATCCGGACCAGCTCCTCGCCCCGCTGAATCCGCCGGCCCAGCGTGTGCTCCGCCTGGAAACCGACGAACAGGACCAGGTTGCGGTGGTCGCCGATGCCGTTGGCGAGATGGTGAAGGATGCGGCCCGACTCGGCCATGCCGCTGGCCGCCACGATGATCGCGGGCCCGGCCATCTGGTTCAGGGCCTTGGACTCGGCCACGTCGCGGACGTAGCGCACCAGGGAGAAATCGAACAGCGGGATCCGGTTCGCGATCAGCGTCTCCCGTTGGTCGAACACCTCGGGATGGAGCCGGAACACCGTGGTGGTATCCACGCCGAGCGGGCTGTCGATATAGATGGGTATGTCGGGAATCCGGCGGGCCCGGTGGAGCTGGTGCAGGCTGTAGACGATCTCCTGGATCCGGCCCAGCGCGAACGCCGGGATCAGCACCTTGCCGCCGCGCGCCGCGGTGCGGCGGACGGCCTCGCCCAGCCGCTCCTCGGCGTCGGCGATGGACTCGTGGTCCCGGTCGGCGTAGGTCGACTCGACGATGAGCGTGTCGATGGGACCGGAAGGCGGCTCGGGGTCGCGCACGATCGGGAGGCCCGAGCGCCCGATGTCGCCGGAATAGACCAGCCGGTGATGGCCGCCCTCGGTGATCCGGATGTCGGCCGAAGCGCTGCCGAGGATGTGGCCGGCCTCGACGAACTCGAGCGCCAGATGCTTCCGCAGGTGGGTGATGCGCCGGTAAGGCACGCCCACCATCAGCTCCTGCACGGCGATGGCGTCGGCCAGGTTGTAGAGCGGGTCGCTCTCCGCGCCGGCCTTGTTGCGGCGCACCAGGTACTCGTAGTCCTTCTCCTGAATGTGCGCCGCGTCGGGCAGCATCACCGCGCACAGGTCACGGGTGGCCGGCGTGGCGTAGATCGGGCCGTGAAATCCGTGGCGCACCAGCAGCGGCAGCCGGCCGGCGTGGTCGATGTGCGCGTGGGTCAGCACGATGCCGTCCACCCGGCGGGGGTCGAACGGCAGCCGCGCGTTCAGGTCGTGGGTCTGCGCCCGGTGGCCCTGGAACAGGCCAGCGTCCAGCAGGAATCGCCCGCCCGCCGCCTCGAGCAGGTGCATCGAGCCGGTGACCTGTCCCGCGGCGCCCCAGAAGGTGAGACGGATACCGCTCACGTGTTGGTCCGCAATCGAAGGTGAGTGCTCAGAGATTCCGGGTGCCGAACAGCCGATCACCGGCGTCGCCCAGGCCCGGCAGAATGTAACCGTGCTCGTTGAGCTCGCGGTCGAGCGCGGCGGTAAAGACGGGGACCTCGGGGTGGCTCTCGAGCATGCGGCGCACGCCCTCCGGCGCGGCAACGATCGAGAGAAAGCGGATCCGCCGCGCGCCGGCATCCTTGAGCGCCGTCACCGCCGCGACCGCCGAGCCGCCGGTGGCGAGCATCGGGTCGAGCAGGTAGAAATCGCGCTCGACCTCCGCCGCCGGGATCTTGAAGTAGTAGTCCACCGGCTTGAGGGTGTCGTGGTCGCGATAAAGCCCGATGTGCCCCACCCGGGCCGACGGGATGAGCTGCGCGATCCCATCCACCATGCCCAGCCCCGCCCGCAGGATCGGCACCAGCGTCAGCTTCTTGCCCGCCACCTGGCGCCCCGTCATGCGCTCGAGCGGCGTCTCGATCTCGACCGGCTCGGTGGCGAGGTCCTTGGTGGCCTCGTACGCCATCAGCGTCGCGATCTCGCCCACCAGCTGCTTGAAGTCGCGCGTGCTGGTCTCGCGATCGCGCAGGATCGAGAGCTTGTGCTGAATGAGCGGATGGTCGAGGATGGTGAGATTGGGGAAGTCGCGGGTCGACATTCGACCAATATGCGGGCGCGATGCGGGGAGGGGGAGGGCGCGCCCTCCCCATCGAGACGACGGCCACCCGATTGAGGTGGCCGTCCGATCCCCGCCGAGTCACGCCGCCGTTACGGCGATGAACGGCTGTTGCTGGACGAGCTGGTGTCAGGGGACATGCTGGACTTGCTCGAGCTCGTGTCGCTTCTGGACTTGTTCGAGCTCGTGTCGTGCGACATCCGGTGACTGGGCCTCGCCGGGTAGATGCCGCGGGCCTTCAACGCGTGCCAGGTGGCGACGGTATCCACGCCGCCGTTCGAGCTGCACGCGCCGCTCGGGCTGTTGGCCGCGCGCTGGCCGTCCTTGCACACGACCGAGTCGACGGCACTCATCTTCATCCGATGACGGCGCATGTGCATCCGTCCGGTGTCGCCCGGCGCGGGGCCGGTCTGGACGCCGGGCTCCGCCTTGAGGGCGGTGTCAGTGGGGGCGCCGTGATACTTATACCCCGAGCGGGTGGTCCGGTTGACCCTGCCGCTCGTGTCGGCCTGGCCACCCGACGACTTGTACCCCGAGGTGTCCTGCTTGGAACTCGAGGTGTCCTGCCCGCCGCCCATGCGACTGCTGTCTGCCGCGGTGGGTCCGGTCTGGACACCTGGCTTGGCCTTGAGCGCCGTGTCGGTGGGGGCGCCGTTGTATTTGTATCCCGACGTATCGGACCGCGCGGCGTTCCCGCCCATGTGCGTCGTGTCCGTCTGCGTTCGCGACGGCTGATAGCCCGCGGTATCCTGTCGGGCCGCTCCAGCGGTATCCTGCGCGGCGGCCGCGGAAACGGCCCCGAGCGCGAGTACGCCGACCACCGCGAACACTGGGGTCCGGCGAATGTGAATGCCCATCGTCTTGCTACCTCCTTCGAAGCCTTGCCAACCGCGGCCAGGGGCCGCCTGGAAACCTCCTGTTCGAGGTTAGGGTTTGGGACTGGGCGGGGCTGTGATACCGGTCATGTGCCGGCGGCGTCAGCCTCCTCTTATTTGGCGGCTCGCTTCCGGCGCTGGAGCGGTCGCCGGGCCTCGACTTGCGGCTGGGCCGGACAGCCTTATTATTTGGCCGCTCAAATAATGGCTTAGCCGGGAGCCTCTGATCCGGGCTGCCATCGGGCCCAACAGGAGCATGTAACGTAGTGCTAAATCGTTGATGACAAACACCATAAGCCAAGATCGCCCGCGCTGGCAGCGGCGCCCGGACACCCGGCATTCGGAGATCCTGGACGCCGCCGTCCTCGAGTTCGGCCGAAAGGGCTACCAGCGCGCCACCCTGGCTGGCGTGGCCGAACAGGCCGGTGTCTCACCGGGAACCGTCTCCCACTACTTCGGCTCCAAGGCCAACCTGTTCGAGCAGGTCATCGCCGAGCGGCTGATGCCGTACGTCGAGGCGGAGGAAGCGAGCCTCGCGAATCACCGGGGACCCATGCGCGAGCTGCTCGCGCAGCTGCTGCGCCGCCTGTGGGACCGCGCGTGGGAGCCCGGCTTCCTCGAGCTCATGCGGGTGGTGAAGGTGGAGAGCGCGGAGTTCCCCGAATCGGGCCGGATGTTGTGCCAGCAGCTGAGCGAGCGGTGGCGGCGGATTTTCGGCCGGATCCTCGAGTCGGGCATGGCCGATGGCGAGTTCCGTCGGATGGATGTGGACGTCGCCGCGCGGGCGATCAGCTACACGCTGGTGGGAACGGCGGAAAAGGTGTCGGCGTTCCGGGCCTTCGATCCGCGCATGCCGGAGCGGGAGTCGATGTGGAGGGCGGTACGGGAGATGGTCGAACGGTTCGTGCTCGTGGACGCGTCCCGAGCCACCACACAAGGAGATCTCGGGTGAGGCAGACGGGAACAGCGGTCGCGGCCCTGACCATCGTCATCGTAGCCGGAGCGTGCAAGAAGGACACGCCCCCGCCGGCACCGCCGCCGCCCGAAGTGGCGGTGGTGAAGGTCGAGCCCAGGCGGGTGCCGACCACGTACGACTTCACCGGCGAAGTGTATCCCTATCGCCGGGTGGAGGTGCGCGCCCGCATCGACGGCGTGATCGAGTCGCGTCCCTTCACCGAGGGCGCGACCGTCAAGCCGGGCCAGGTGCTCTACCGGATCGACCCGGTGCGGCCCGAGGCGGCCTATCGGAGCGCGTCGGCGCGGTACCAGAACGCCAAGCGGACCTTGGCCCGGCTCGAGCCGCTGCTGGCCCAGAACGCGGTGGCGCAGCAGGACGTGGACAACGCGCGGGCCCAGATGGAGCAGGCCGAGGGCGACCTCGCCGAGGCCAGGAAGAACCTGGATGACGCGGTGGTGCGGGCCGAGATCGGCGGCCGCGTCGGTCGCACCAACTTCGAGGTGGGCGGCCGGGTCACGGGGCCGTCCGATCTGCTCACCACCATCGACGTGCTGGACCCGATCTACGTGACCTTCCGTCCCTCGGCGCAGCAGCTGCTCGAGTGGCACCAGGATCCCGACTCGCGCAAGCTGATCCAGCCGGGCAGCCCGCTGTCGGTCGAGGTCACCCTGCCTGACGGCACCAAGCTGCCGCGCACCGGACGGCTCGACTTCGTGGCGCCCTCGCTCGACGCGGTGACCGGCACGCAGGAGTTCCGGGCGGTGTTCCAGAACCCCGACCGGCTGCTCGTGCCGGGGCAGTTCGTGCAGGTGCGGCTCACGGGGTTTACCCGCGACAGCGCGCTCGCCGTGCCGCAGCGGGCGGTCCAGCAGGCACTGGGGCGGCAGTTCGTCTACGTGGTCGGCAAGGGGGACACGGTGGCCGCGCGCGACATCGAGCCGGGACCATGGAGCGGCAGTCTCTGGATCATCGACAAGGGCCTGGCACCGGGCGAGCGGGTCATCGTAGACGGGACTCAGAAGGCCGCGCCGGGCCACCCCGTGCGCGCGGTGGCCCTGGCGGACAGCGCCACGGCCGCGCCCGAGTCCACGTCGAAGCTGGGAGCATCGCGGTGAGCGCAGTTCAGCCCATACAGTCGGACGGGCCGCAGTATTTCTTCATCCGGCGGCCTGTCCTCGCCATCGTTCTAAGCGTCATCGTCACCCTGCTCGGCGTGTTCGCGATCCGGCTGCTGCCGATCTCGCGTTACCCGCAGATCACGCCGCCCGCGGTGCAGGTCCAGGCCACCTTCCCCGGCGCCACCGCCGAGGACGTGGCCGAGGCCGTCGCCGCGCCCATCGAAGCGCAGCTCTCCGGCCTGCAGGGGCTCCTCTATTACTCGTCGGCCAACGCGAGCGACGGGACCATGAGCCTGCAGATCTACTTCGACGTGAACCGGAGCCAGGACCTGGCCGCGGTGGACGTGCAGAACGCCGTCAAGCTCGCCGAGCCGCAGCTGCCCGACGCGGTCCGCAATAACGGGATCACGATTCTCAAGGCGAACACCGACATCCTGGGCGTGGTGGCGCTCACGTCGGACAACCCGCGCTACGATGCGGCGTACCTGACCAACTACATGAAGCTCAACATCGAGGACGAGATCAAGCGCACGCCGGGCATCGGCAACGCGCTGACTTTCGGCGGCCTCGAGTTCTCGATGCTGATCCAGCTCGATCCCGACCGCATGGCGCAGCTCGGCATCACCACCAGCGACGTGGCGGCGGCGGTGCGGGAGCAGAACGCCACCAGCCCGGCCGGCCGGTTGGGCCGCGAGCCGGCCCCGCCGGGCACCGAGCTCACCCTGCCGGTCACCACGCTGGGCCGGCTCAAGACCCCGGAGCAGTTCGCCGACATCGTGATCCGGGCCAAGGCCGACGGCAGCATCGTCCGGGTGCGGGACGTCGGCAAGGTGGTGCTCGGGTCCCGGAACTACGACCTCGCCGGCCGGCTCAACGGCAAGGCGGTGGCGCCGATGCTGCTCTACCTCCGCCCCGGCGCCAACGCGCTCGCGGCCAAGGAGGCGGTGGTCCAGCGCATGACCGAGCTCGCGCGCAACCTGCCGCCCGGCATCCACTGGAAGATCCCGTTCGACACCACGCCGTTCGTGACCGCGTCGATCCAGGAGGTGGTAACGACGCTGCTCGAGGCGATGGCGCTGGTGACGCTGGTGGTGTTCCTGTTCCTTCAGAGCTGGCGCGCCACCCTGATCCCCATGCTGGCGGTGCCGGTGAGCGTGGTGGGCACCTTCCTCGGCCTCCTGGTCCTGGGCTTCACCATCAACGTGCTCACGCTGTTCGCCCTGGTGCTCGCGATCGGTATCGTGGTGGACGACGCCATCGTCGTGATCGAGAACACCGAGCGGCTCATGGCCCAGGAGGGGCTCTCGGCCACCCAGGCGGCCGACCGGGCCATCCGCCAGGTGGCCGGCGCGCTGGTCGCGATCGTGCTGGTGCTGTGCGCCGTGTTCGTGCCGGTGGCGTTCCTGGGCGGGGTGACGGGCGAGATGTTCCGGCAGTTCGCGGTGACCCTGGTGATCGCGGTGGTGCTGTCGGGCATGGTGGCGCTCACGCTCACCCCGGCCCTGTGCGCGACCCTGCTCAAGGAGTCGAACGAGGAGCACACCGGCGGCTTCTTCGGCGTGTTCAATCGCGGGTTCCACTGGGTCACCGACCGCTACGCGCACGGCGTGGGCCGGGTGCTGGGCCGGCCGCGCCTCTGGATCGCGGCGTTCGTGCTGATGGTGGCGGGTGCCGTCCTGCTGTGGAAGCGGGTGCCCACCGGCTTCATCCCGACCGAGGACAAGGGCTACTTCGCCATTGCGATGCAGCTGCCGGACGCGGCGTCGCTGCAGCGTACCGAGGCGGTGATCAAGCGGGTCGAAGGCTTCCTGGCCCAGGAGCCGTCGGTGGTGAACGTGGTCGCCTTCGCCGGGTTGGACGTGCTGACCCGGACCAACCAGACCAACAGCGCCACGATCTTCATCCTGCTCAAGCCGTGGGACGAGCGGAACTCGTCGGATCAGACCATCGACGCCATCACCAAGCGGCTCAACGGCAAGCTGTTCGGGATGAAGGACGCGGTGGGCTTCGCGTTCAACCTGCCGGAGATTCCCGGCCTGGGCGCCACCGCCGGCGTCGAGGCCAACCTGCAGAACCGCTCCGGCAAGGACGTGCGCGACTTCTCGCTCCAGGTGCAGGCATTCCAGGCCGCGGTGAACAAGCTGCCCGCGGTGCAGCAGATGACGACGACCTTCCGGGCCAATGTGCCGCAGCTCTATCTCGACGTGGACCGGGCGGCCGCCAAGTCGCGCGGGGTCAACCTCACCGATCTGTTCAGCACCCTGCAGACGTTCCTGAGCACGCTCTACATCAACGACTTCAACCTCTACGGCAAGACCTACCGGGTGCAGGCGGAGGCGCAGCAGCAGTTCCGGCGCACGCCGGAGGACATGGCCCGGCTCTATGTGCGGGGGCGCGACGACCAGATGATCCCGGTCTCCTCGCTGGTCCGCACCGAGTTTCGGAGCGGGCCCACCCAGCTGCTCCGGTTCAACGGTTTCGGGAGCGCCTTCTTCACCGGGACGCCCAAGACCGGGCGCAGCAGCGGTGAGGTCATGCACGAGATCGACAGCCTGATCGCGACCCAGTTCGAGCCCCAGGGCGTGAGCATCGGATACTCGGGGCAGTCGTTCCAGGAGCGCGCCGCGTCGGGGCAGGCGGGCCTGGTCTTCTCGCTCGGCCTCGTGATCGTGTTCCTCGTGCTGGCGGCGCAGTACGAGAGCTGGACCATTCCGTTCGCGGTGCTGTTCGGCATCCCGTTCGGCGCGCTCGGCGCCCTGCTCGGCATCTGGCTCCGGGGCACGCCGAGCGACATCTACTTCCAGGTGGGGCTCATCACCGTGGTGGGGCTCGCGGCCAAGAACGCGATTCTGATCGTGGAGTTCGCCAACGAGATCCACCACCGGGGGGTAAAGCTCGCCGACGCGGCCGTCGAAGCCGCGCGGGAGCGGTTCCGGCCGATCCTCATGACCTCCCTGGCCTTCATCCTGGGCGTGTCGCCGCTGGTCATCGCGCACGGCGCGGGTGCCGGCAGCCGGCACTCGCTCGGCACCGGGGTGTTCGCGGGGATGCTGTTCGCGACCTCGATCGGCATCTTCTTCATCCCCCTCTTCTTCCGTGTCATCGCAGGCCTCGCGGAGGTGCGCCGGCGGCACCGGGCTGGGGCGGTCGAGCCGCTGCCATCGCCGGCGTCGCCGGAGGCTCGATGATCCGCGTCGCATCAGCGCTGGCCCTCGTCGCGCTCGCGGCGGGGTGCGCCGCCGGGCCGAGCTACCACCCGGAGCAGCCCGTTCCCCCGGCCACCCGGGTGGGCGCCGCGCGATTGAGCGACAGCGCGGCCGCATTCTTCGACTCGCTGGCCGCCGCGCGGGCGCGCGACACCAGCGCGGCCGGCGCGGTGCCGCCGGTTCCTCCGCGGACCATCCGGCCCGATTCGGCCGCCG
>DATEJD010000083.1:0-10382 GCA_035278325.1 Gemmatimonadales bacterium
CCGACCGTGAACCTGGTGTGCTCGGCGACTGTGATCCTGGGATCTACGGCTTCAGGACACTGGACCGCATCGGATGGCGGCTCGGGACTGTCGGGCGCGGCCTCAGGCGATGTCACCCTGGTAACGACGCCCGTCGGCCAACATTCGGCAAGCGTAACCAAGCAGGACAACGTGGAGAACGAGACGACTGGGAGCTGCAACTACAACGTGGTCTTCGACTGGACTGGCTTCTTCCAGCCGGTGGATAATACCATGCTGAACGTGGCGAAGGCCGGGAGCGCAATTCCGGTCAAGTTCAACCTGGGCGGCAACCAGGGGCTGGCCATCTTCACCGCGGGCTCACCGGGCTCAACCCAGGTGACGTGCGATAACCAGGAGGGCCAGGACCAGATCGAGGAGACCGTGACCGCGGGCGGCAGCAGCCTGACGTACGATGTGACCGCCCAGCAGTACGTCTACGTTTGGAAGACGGACAAGGCGTGGGCGACCAAGTGCCGCCGGCTGGACGTCAAGCTGATCGACGGCACCACGCACTCGGCTTACTTCAAGTTCAAGAACTAGCGGCTCGAATCACCGCAGGCACATCAGTCACGATTCCCGCCACCCCCCGCGCCCACAGGCGCCGGGCGGTGGCGGGATCGTTTACGGTCCACACATGCACCGGCGCCCCCAGCCCCCGCGCCGCCCGGACGAACGCCCGGGTCGGCACCGGTAGCCCGTGCCACCGAAGCGGCACCGATAGGAGCCGATAGCCGCACTCGCGCGGCGGGCGGCGGAGCAGAACCCCACGGTAAAGCGCCGAGATCTCCGCCCCCGCCGCCCCACAGGCGAACGGCGCCTGCCGGAACACCTCCAGCGCCCCCACGTGCTCCGACGCCAGCACGCACCGCTCCGCCGCCGCGCCCTCGAGCAGCACCCGCTGCACCGCCTCCTGCACCCTGGGCTCCTTCACCTCGATCATCATCGGCACCGCCGGAAACGCCCACAGCACCTCGGCCAGCGTCGGGATCCGCACGTCCTTGTGCCGGAACGGGAAGCTGTGCCCGCGGTCGAGGCTGAACCGATAGCCCGCGTCGGCCGCGCGCAGCTCCGCCAGCGTGCGCGCGCAGACTGGACCGGTCAGGTCGGTAGTGCGATCGAGCGTCTCGTCGTGGATCACCACCGCCGCCCCGTCCCGTGTCACCCGCACGTCGAGCTCGAACGCGTCCGCACCCTGCTGAAGGGCCAGCTCGAACGCCGTCAGCGTGTTCTCCGGTGCCTGGGCCGACGCGCCGCGATGCGCGATCACCGGCCTGGCGTCGAGGTCGAGCAGCGGGTTCACGGGCCGCCGTAGTGATCGCGGTACTGGTCGCGGAGCGCCGACTTGAGGAACTTGCCCGTCGAGGTCCGCGGGATGGCGGGAAGGAAGACAACGTCGTCGGGCAGCCACCAGACCGGAAACCGCCCGCTCAGGCATTCGCGCAGCTCACCGGCCGTGACCGAGCGGTCGACCCGCAACACCACCGCCGCCAGCGGCCGCTCGCCCCACTTGCGATGCGGCACGGCCACGACCGCCGCTTCGGCCACCGCCGGATGGCCCATCAACGCGCCTTCCAGCGCCACCGAGCTGATCCACTCGCCGCCCGACTTGATCAGGTCCTTGGTGCGGTCACGGATCTCGAGGTAGCCCCGCGGGTCGATGGTCGCGATGTCGCCGGTGCGGAACCAGCCATCGTCGGTGAACCAGCCGCCGTCCTCCTCCGGACGCCAATAGCCCGACGCCACGTAGGCTCCGCGCACCTCCAGCTCTCCCATCGTGACGCCGTCCCGGGGCACCTCACCCTGCTCGTTCCGCACCCGGAGCTCGAGCAGCGCACCCGGCACGCCCGCCTTCATCCGGAGCGCGTGCCGCTCGACCGCCGGCAGCGCCTCGGCTTCGGGCGTGAGCGTGCCTAGCGTCCCCACCGGGGCGATCTCGGTCATGCCCCACGAGGTGAGCACCCGGATCCCGTGCCGCTCCTCCAGCCCGCGCACCAGCGACTCGGGTGCCCCGGCCCCGCCGATCACGATGGTGCGAAGCGCGCTCAGGTCGTACACCCCGGGACAGGCGTCGAGCCGCTCGAGTACGCCGAGCCACACGGTGGGCACCCCGGCGCTGAAGGTGACCCGCTCCCGCTCGCACAGCTCCAGCAGGGACTCGGCCTCGAGGTGCATGCCCGGGAATACGATCGCCGCCCCGGTCAGGGCGGCGGTGAAGGGAAGACCCCACGCGTTGGCGTGGAACATCGGGATCACCGCCAGGATCGTGTCCGCCGAGCTGATCGCGAAGCTCCCGGCCATGGCGGTGGCCATCGAATGGAGCACCAGCGCGCGGTGGGAATAGACCACGCCCTTGGAGCGGCCAGTGGTGCCCGAGGTGTAGCACATGACCGCGGCGCTCCGCTCGTCGAGCTCGGGCAGAGCGGGCCGCTCCTCCGGTGCCGCCGCGATGAGCGACTCGTAGTCCAGCATGCCGGCGGGGGGCGGGTCGCCGTCGCCGATCACGATCACGTGCCGGAACCCCGCCCGCTCGCGGAACCGCTCCAGCACCGGCAGGAGGGCCTGGTCCACGATCAGCACCCGGTCTTCGGCGTGGCGCGCGATGTACGCCAGCTCGTCGGCCTGGAGCCGCAGGTTGAGCGTGTGAAGCACCGCGCCCAGCAGCGGCACGGCGAAGTAGGCCTCGAGGTGGCGGTCGTGATTCCAGCACAGCGTGGCCACGCGGTCGCCGGGGGCAACACCGAGCGCGCGCAGCGCGCCGGCCAGACGGTAGGCTCGGTCGAGGACGGCCGACCAGGTGGAGCGGTGGATGGAACGGTCCGCGCGGCGGCTCACGACCGGCCGGTCGCCGAACAGCGACTCCGCGCGCCTGGCGACGGCGGCGAGCGTGAGCTGGTAGTCCATGGTGAGGCCTAGCATGGGCAGGCTCGCGTGCGAATCGAGTCACCCTGAGCGAAGCGAAGGGGCCATGCGTCGGGGCATGCCCCCTTCACTGCGTTCAGGGTGACTCCCGGGGTCGGGGTGACTCGAATCCGAAGGGCCACTCGCCTCGCTTCCACCGTTCCGTCCTCCGGTCTTTCCGTCCTTCCGTCTTTCCGTCTTCTACCTACGGCCTCCCGTGCGCCGCAAAGAACCGCCAGATGAGCTCACTGGCATCGAGCTCCCTGCTGACCCTCCCCACCCGCCGTCCCGCCTCGGGCCCGCCGGGCCAGGTGTGTCCGCCACCTTCAATAGTATAGAGCTCGACCCCTCGCCCCTCGCGGCAGCCGAGATATGTCGTATGCCGGACCCGGGTCCCATCGGCCACGCGGTCGGGCTCGTCGGTGGCGAGCGGCGTGCCGGTGCAGCCGGCCAGGGTGGCCCAGAACCCCACACTCCGCTCCGCCGAGAGCACCCGGCGCTGGCCGGCGCCGCCGCCCAGGTATGGCATGAGCGGATCGGCCGTGCCTTGGAACGCGAGCACGCTCACCGGCGCTACGTGGTTGCACACCGTGACCAGCTCGGCGGGGAGGGCGCCCGCCACCGGCGCCACGGCCGCGAAGGTCCCCGGCAGCTCGCACGCCAGCCGATAGGCGAACATGGCTCCGTTGGAGATCCCGGTCGCATACACCCGCCGCGGATCGATGGCGAGCCCGCGTCCGAGCGTGTCGAGCAGCGCCCGCACGAAGCCTACGTCATCGTGAGTGGCCGTGGCGAACCCTCGCCCGTCGTTCCACCGCCCACGCAGCCCTTGCGGGTAGACCACGACAAAGCCTTCCCGGTCGGCCAGGTTGCTGAAACCTGTGTGCGGCGCGATGTCGCGCGCCCGGCCACCCCCCGCGTGAAACACCAGCACCAGCGCCGACGGACGGTCCGGGCGCCAGCCGGGCGGGAGATGCAGGTAGTACCGGCGGGCCTCGCCGTTGACCAGCAGAGTCCGCGGTTCGCCGGCCGGCGCCATCCCCGACCCGGCATAGGATTGGGCGGCCACCGGGCGGGCGCACACGCCGAGCACCAGCGCGAGAGCGCCGAGCGCTCGAGGGATGTAGGGCATCCCGGAATCTAGCGGTGAGGTGGATTCACCACGGAAGCACGGAAGACACGGAAACAGCAAGGACATTGTGGGTGTGCTGTTCACCACCACTGTCCTCCGTGTAACTCCGTGTCTTCCGTGCTTCCGTGGTGCATCCATCTCGCCGTGCGGTGGGGCGGTAAACCGTGAGGAGGCCGGTCCAGTGACCGCTCGCCACCGCTCACCTCACTGCCCCGCTCACCGCTCACCGCTTACCGCTCACCGCTCACCGCTCACCGTCACCGGTGCTAGCTTCGTGGTGGATGGACGGACCCTCAACCGGGGAAACGCCGTTGACCCAGAGCCTCAGCCGCGCCCTTGCCGCGCTCGCCCTCGCGCTCCCGCTTCGCTCCGCCATGGCACTCCAGGCCGAACCTGCGCGTCCCCCCAACATCGTCGTCTTCGTCGCCGACGACCTCGGCTGGCGCGACAGCGAGCCCTACGGCAACCGCGCCATCCGGACGCCGAGCATCGCTCGCCTGGCCCGTGACGGCCTCCTGGTCCGCTATGCCTTCGGCACCTCGCCCCAGTGCAGCCCGTCCCGGATCAGCATGCTGAGCGGCCGGTTCTCGCACGCTACGCGCACCGAAGACCTGCACACGCCGCTCCCCGACGGCGTCGCGCTCCTGCCAACGCTCCTCCGGAAGGCCGGCTACTTCACCGGCGACATGGCCAAGACCCACTACGGCCCCAACGGCGAGCGCCAGTTCCAGTGGTACTCGCCCGAGACCGCGCCCGCGCTCCCCGGCTTCCTCGATTCCGCCGGAACGAGGCCTTTCTTTCTCTGGGTGGGCTTCCACGAGCCGCACCGGCCCTACGACAGCACCGTGAAGCGGGTGCACTTGCCCGCGGGCGTGGCACTCACGCCCTATCTCACCGACACGCCCGGGACCCGCGAGGATGTCGCCCGCTACTACGACGCCACCGCGCGGATGGACGGAAAGATCGGCGAGATGATGGCGGAGCTCGGTCGGCGCAAACTGCTCGACCGCACGCTGATCGTGTTCCTGAGCGACAACGGCGCCCCGTTCCCGAGAGAGAAGGGGACCCTGTACGACAGCGGCACCCGGACGCCGCTCATCCTGGTGTGGCCGGGCGTGATCCGCCCGGGCTCGGTGTGGGACCGCGGCCAGCTCAGCACGATCGACCTGGCGCCGACCCTGCTCGACCTGGCGGGCCTGACACCGCCGACCGACCTGCAGGGCCGGAGCTTTCGCGACCTCCTCACCGCCCCCGAAACCTTCGCTGGCGATGCATACACCTTCAGCGAGCGCAACTGGCACGACTGCGACGAGCACCAGCGCGCCGTCCGCACCATGCGGTACAAGCTGATCCGCACCGACGCCTATACCGACCTCCCGCTCTGCACCCCCGCCGACATCGGCGCGAGCGCGTCGTTCCTCGCCCTCCGCGCGCGGGCCAAGGCCGGCCGCCTCAGCGCCGCGCAGCGCCGGCTGTTCGAGGCGCCGCGCGCGCGGCTCGAGCTGTACGACCTCCAGGCGGACCCGTGGGAGCTGAAGAACATCGCCGACGAGCCGGCCCAGGCCGCGCGGGTGCGTGAGCTGGCGCGGGTGCTTCAGGCGTGGATGGAGGACACGGACGACTTCCCGGCGGCGTACCGGGTGCGGGACGACAACACCGACCGGGTCACCGGCGTACCATTCACCAGCAAGATCCCGCCGCTCCGGAACGCGGAGCTGCCGCCGGCAAGCGAGCGGTGGGGAACCCAGGGGCCGACATGAGAGCCACCGTAATGCACGGGGCCGGCGACGTCCGGATCGAGACCGTGCCCGACGCCCGAATCGTCGAGCCGACCGACGCGCTCCTCACGGTCACACGGGCCTGCATCTGCGGCAGCGATCTCTGGCCGTACAAGTCGATGGAGCCCAGTGCCAAGGGACGCCGGATGGGCCACGAGTTCATCGGCGTCATCGAGGATGTGGGCGCCGAGGTCCGCACGGTCAAGCGGGGCGACCTGGTGGTCGCGCCGTTCGCCTGGTCGGATGGCACCTGCGAGTTCTGCCGGCGAGGGCTGCAGACCTCGTGTCTCCACGGCGGCTGGTGGGGCGGCGACCTGGACGGCGGTCAGGGCGAGGCGGTGCGGGTGCCGCAGGCGGACGGTACGCTGGTGGTGCTCCCGGTGGATCGGGACAACGAGCTGATGCCGTCACTGCTCACCCTGTCCGACGTCATGGGCACCGGGCATCACGCGGCCGTCAGCGCCCTGGTGGGGCCTGGCAAGGCGGTGGCCATCGTGGGCGACGGGGCGGTCGGCCTGTGCGGCGTGATCGCGGCCCGACGCCTCGGTGCCGAGCAGATCATCCTGCTGGGCCGGCATCCAGCACGCATCAAGCTGGCCCGGGAGTTCGGGGCGACGGACATTGTGAGCGAGCGGGGCGAGGCGGCGATCGAGCGGGTGCGCGAGCTCACCGGCGGCCTGGGCGCCCACTCGGTGCTCGAGTGCGTGGGGCTCGAGGAGTCGACCGTCACCGCGCTGAGCATCGCCCGGCCCGGCGGCGCGGTGGGTCGAGTCGGCGTGCCGCAGGACGCCGAGATTCCGGCGGCCGTGCCGACCTTCTTCAAGAACCTCACCATCGCGGGCGGCCCGGCGCCGGCGCGCGCCTACATCCCGGAGCTGCTGCCGGACGTGCTCGAGGGCCGGATCAACCCGGGCCGGGTGTTCGACCGGGTGATCCCCCTCGACGGTGTGCCCGACGGCTACCGGGCGATGGACGCGCGAGAGGCCATCAAGGTCATGATCGAGTTCTGAACGGGGTGCGGAGTGGGCGATGAGGTGGTAAGGTAGAGGCTCAAGTCACAAGCGGAGAAACCATGGGAAAGCGTGTGATCGCCAGGTGCGAGGGGTGCCAGGGGGAGATCGTGCTGGCTCAGGAGGAGTCGGAGTCGATGGCGCACCTGTCTGGACCGGAGTATGACGCGTTCTTGCGGGAGCACGAGCAGTGTCGGACGAAGTTGAAGAGCGGTCCGTACATCAGTAAGCGGACGGAGTGAGGGAACGAACGGCGCGCGGCCGCGGTCAAGTGGCCAATGAGATCGCCGATAAGTCGTCGTGAGTTCCTGGAGTCCGGTGTCGCGCTGGTTCTGGGCTCGCGTATTGGTGGCGTGAGGGGTCGAAAGAGCATTCTGGCGCTCCTTGCCATGCGGGAGGAGCACCATTGCCTCGCTCGAACTGCAACCGCGAACAGCGGCTGGGTTCCCGTCTATCAGGTCAACTGTGATGGCCAACCAGGAGACCTGCTGCGCATCCGCGCGCAAGTTGAAATGACCAATGATTCCGAAGGCGCAGTGCGGGGTCACCTGCGTATCGCTGCTGGTGGTCTGCAGGTGAGTACTGCAAGCGCACAAAATTGCCTGCCTGGTGAGGAAGCCCACCACATGCCATTGTGGGCTGAAGGCGTGTACCGTGTCCCATCGAGTGGTCCAATTGCAGTCGGGGCAGAGTTCATGGCGACCCGGGCGGATGGTGACCCGCCAGTACAGATCAATGATGGGTACGGTCATCTCGTTGTCGAGCAGTACCGCGCGTTTCCCTCCGAGATACGCGCACGTCTCGCCGGGGCACGCGGCATCGTGGGGTGGGCCGAGGACAAGGCGGAGAAGGTCGATGCCTACGGCGGAAGCTTTGACGATCGCGCTCGGGTGTACCGCGTTGCCCTTCGAACCGTACCGTCCGACCTGGTTCGACTCTATGGCCAGGCGACGAGTCAGTTTGCCGGCGGGTTGGAGATGCACGGGCAGGGCATTTGGCTGGGTGACTCTACGCTGATAAGCCCGTGGTCGACTGAAAACACGCCCTACGAGATCCAGACCGTACCGTTGTGGACCGATGCACTCCACGAGGCGGACCACGGCGACACCGCCACATACACCCTCACCATGCACGGCGTCACCCGAAGTGGGAGCCGGCCGGTGGTCACAGGTGCGGGCCACCTCTATGCACTGCAGTTCCGGCGCTTGGATCTGGCCCCCGACGCCTTGGTTCTTCTCGAGTCCCAAGTCGTGGGCGGGAGCACTCATGACCTGGGCGTGACAGCCAACGATGGCTGGCGAGAGTTGGTGTCCCACCGGATGCGCCTTCGACGCGGGGATCTTGTCCGCGTGTTCGGCAGCGCGCAGCTAGGCTACCCGCTCGATTTCCCGGACAATCTGGGCATTCTCTGTGAAATGGACACGCAGGTACTGGACGAAGCTGGAACGGTGGTCGACCGATCGAATCCCGCGCTCAAGTCCATCACGCGGCGTTTGGAGCAGCTGCCGCTGCGGTCGGAACAGCTGGTGCCGGTCAGCCAAAGCGGGACCTACCGCGTTCGCCTGCGCCTCCAATGCACCAGGGAAGGTGCGAGCCCCCGCGTTACGGCGATGGGTGAGTGCAGCCGACTGATCATCGACCGTTTCGGCGCGGCCCTTACCTAGCCGCTCGCATGCCTGGAGACCCGGGAGGCTTGACTTCTTGCCAAATGGCAGATACAATCCAGCCACTTGGCAAGGAGGCGGGATGTCGGCAGCCGCAAAGCCAGAACTCGTTGACCTGGCGGAGATTCGGAGGCAACTCAAGTCGGGCCACAAGCTCCAGTACCTGTACGTCGCCCTCCTCGGCCTACGGGTTTACGAACCTCTGAAGATCTACAGTCGCGTCCGGGCGGGCTTGGCCTTCTCCGCCCTCGAGCGCTTTCAGAGGAATACCAGTCTGGGGTCGAGCGAGCTTTCCACGCTGGTCCAACTTCCCCCACGGACACTCGCCCGGCGAAAGGCCGCCGGCCGCCTGGAGCCGGAGGAGTCCGATCGTCTCCTTCGAGCCTCACGTGTCTTCGGCAGCGCGCTGCAGCTTTTCGAAGGCGATGCCGAGGCCGCGCGCGAGTGGCTCCTGGACAAACAGCCACTGCTCGGCGGATTGGTGCCGCTCGAGCTGGCAACAACAGACGTCGGTGCGCTGGAGGTTGAAAGGCTCATTGGTCGGCTCGAGCACGGCATACCCGCCTAGGGCGACCGGTGCTGACGCTTTGGCGCATAGCCAAGACTCGCTACGCGAGTACCGCGTTCGATGGCGAGGGCGCGCGTCTCAACGGCGCGCGTTGGAGCAGCGTCGCCGTCCGAGTGGCGTATGCCTCTCAGTCCGTAGCACTCGCTACCCTGGAGGTGATGGTCGGGTTGCAGCAGAGCAGGTTCTTGCCGGCTTACTCGCTCGTGTCGGCCCAGGTTGATGAAGGCGACGTGGAGGTCCTTCCGCCGGCCGCACTCCCCGCGAATTGGCGGAGTCACCCACCGGCTCCGGAATCTCAGGCCATCGGCGATCGTTGGATCGCTGAACAGCGCGCCCTCGTGCTCAGGGTTCCGAGCGCCATCATCGATGGCGAGTTCAATTATCTGCTCAATCCAGCGCACCCGGCCTTCGAAGGTGTTGCGATCTCCGCGCCCACCCCGTTCGCCTTTGATCCGCGACTGATAGCGATTCTTCAGAAGTCGTAGTTGTCTGACGACAATGGTGCTCGAGCAGAGCCCGACGCCCACCGGCGCGCTCGAAGCTCCGTCTCCACCGGTGTTAGCTTAGGTTCATGTCCCCCGCCCCCGACATCGCCCAGCTCCGCCGCGACTACGCCCGCGCCCGTCTCGACGAGGCGGACGTGAGCCACGATCCCTTCATCGAGTTCGCCCGCTGGTTCGCCGAGGCCCAGGAGGCCAAGGTGCCCGACCCGACGGCGATGACGCTGGCGACCGCGAGCGCCGACGGATATCCCTCGGCCCGCATCGTCCTGCTCAAGGGCTTCGATCAGCGCGGCTTCGTGTTCTTCACCGACTACCGAAGCCGGAAGGGCATCGAGCTCGAGGCCAACCCCCGCGCGGCGCTGGTGTTCTGGTGGGGCGAGGTGGAGCGGCAGGTGCGCATCACGGGCGGCGTGGCGCTGGCCTCCCACGAGGAGTCGGAGCGCTACTTTAAGACCCGCCCGCTTGGCAGCCGGATCGGCGCGTGGGCGTCGCACCAGAGCCGGGTCATCCCCAGCCGCGCCACGCTGGAAGGCGACGTGAAGGAGGTGGAGGCCCGGTTCCCGGACGGGAACCTGCCGCTGCCGCCGCACTGGGGCGGCTATCGGGTGGTGCCGGACACCATCGAGTTCTGGCAGGGACGGGAGAGCCGGCTCCACGACCGGATCCGGTACATCCGCGAGAGCGGCAAGGGATGGCGCATCGAGCGGCTGTCGCCGTAGCCAGCGCCCGCCCGTTCGGCGGAGTCACCCTGAGCGGGGAGTCACCCTGAGCGAAGCGAAGGGGGCATGCCCGGGCGCATGCCCCCTTC
>DATEJD010000084.1:0-10120 GCA_035278325.1 Gemmatimonadales bacterium
ATCGCCCTATCGCCCTATCGCCCTATCGCCCTATCGCCCTATCGCCCTATCGCCCTATCGCCCTATCGCCCTATCGCCCTATCGCCCTATCGCCCTTCCCGCAGAAACTGCACCGCCAGATCCGTCGTGCTCCAGAGCTGCACGTCCGATGCGATTCCATACCGCGTCGGGATCAATCGCTGCCCTTCGATCCGGTAGCTCCAGAGCTCGCTGTGCTCGAGCCCCGATGCCCGCACCGCTTCGAGGATTTGCCGTGACGCGTCAGCCGCCTGCTGCGCCAGGTCGGCGCGGGCCGCGCCGCGCTGCACCGCGGCGAAGCCCAGGAGCAACAGGTTGACCTCGCGCCCCCACACCACCCGTGGGCCGTGGTAGGAATCCTTCGCGAAGGTATTCCACACCCGCTGGTCGGCGTAGGCATCGTTGGCCACCAGCGGGCCCAGCTGCTTCACCAGCAGGCCCACCGGGTACGGGCGGAGCATCGGCGGCACCTGGTCCATCGCGACGTTGCCCGACGAGGTCGCGTCCAGGAACAGCTCCGTGGCAGGATCGGTGTTGAGGACCGGGATCGGAGTGCCCACCGAATCGAGTGAGAGGGCAAGGAATGTGAGCGAATCCCGGATCCCGCCGTTGGCGGCCAGCGCCGACCGCCAATAGGCCCGCTCGGCCGCCGACATCCAGGCGAGCTTGGCCGCAAGCCGGCGCGAGACGTCGTCAGGCGCGAGGGTGACCAGGAAATGCTGGCGCGCCCCGTGCCAGGTCTCGATGGCGCGGCGGAGCGCGGTCGTGTCCGCGCGATAGGCGGCAAGCGCGCCGGCTCTTTCCGTAGGGACCAGGGAATCGAGTGTGGTCCGCTCGATGCCGATGCGGGGCAGGGTGCCGAGGATCGTGGAGATGGCCTCCAGCGCCCGCGGGGCCCAGATGGCGTTGATGTCCATCGCATAGCGCCCACCGGCGTAACCCGCGTCGCTGTCCCGCCAGCTCGACGAGCGCCAGCGGGTCGAGTCGAGGCGCTCGAACGACACCAGGTTCGAGGGACGGGGGTCCTGAGCGTATGCACGGGTTTCCTCGGCGACCAGCGCCATCTCCCGGAGCATGAGGCCGAGCCGGGTCACTCCGCCGCTGTCAGCTTGGAGCAGAAAGGCCCGCTTGCGTACCGCAGGGATGGTGGAGTCGGCCAGGTAGCGGGCCTCAAGCACCGGGAGCTGGAACTCGTCGTCCAGCATGTGGTAGTTCTCACGGGTGCGCGACAGGTGGGCCAGCACGTCACGCGCGCGTGCGAGCGTGTCGCCTGCCGCGCCCGGATCCCGCGACGCCGCGGCGAAGTACGCCGCCAGGAGGCGGTTGTACTCCCCGGCGTTCTCGCGGATGGCCTGGCCGCCCAGCGCTTCCTCGTGGCTCACGTCGCCGCGCGGCGACAGCTTCCGGAGCGTGCTCGCGATGACATGCTCCGACATGGCCGGCAGCCAGATGGAGCGCATCATGAGGGCCGCCATGAGCATGTCGCGGCCGAAGTAGGTCGCGAAGTTGGGAAGCCCGGCCATGAGCTTCTCCTCGGAGCTCAGCAGCTCGACGCCCCGCACCTCACGCTCGAGCCTTCGGCCTCGACCGCCGGCGGTATCGGCCTGCGCCGAGGCCAGGAAGTCGAGGAACGGGCGAGTGAAGATCGAATCGCGGGCCAGCGGCGTGAGCGGCGCGCCATCGGTGCCGATCCGGACCGTGAGCCGGAGCGGGGCGCGGGTGCGCGAGCGGAACGTCACCGTCCGGGTACCCACCTGCATGGTTGCTTCCCGAGGGTCGACACTCAGCTCGAGCGCGAGATGGTTCCGGCCATCGAGCGAGGGCCGCTCGATGCGCACCCGGCACACCGCCGCACAGCGTCCCGCGACACTCGGCAGGAGTCGGGCTCTGAGCGCCGCGACGCTGCCGGCGCCGAGCAGCGTCAGATGGCGTTCCCGTTCCTCGGCCGGCAACCGGGCGATGTTGGCTACGAGCAGCGACTCTTCGGCCACATGGAACGGCGGCGCGCTGAACGGCTTGAGGTGCGCCTTGGCATACTGGAAATCCCGCTCGACCCGCATCGTGCCGAGCAGAAACCAGCCGATCGTCGCCCGCGAGGCGTGGATCGCGAGCCGCCACTCGAGCGTCCGCTCATTGTCGGTGCCGCCGGTCGTCGCGCTGTCGGCTGCCCAGTCGAGCCGGGCCGGAGCGCCCGCCGCGTCCCGCACCGTGAAGCCCACGCTCTCGTCCATCGCATCGGCCCACAGGTTCACCACCCGGCTGCCGCGCGGCTCCAGGTAGATCTGCACCGTGTTGCCTGCGCCATCGCGGTAGAAGCGGGTCTGATAGCCCTGGTACGCCGTCGGGTCGTCCAGGCCACGCTCGGGGAAGGCGAGCACCGGGGCCTGCGCGGTCTGGAGCAGTAGCAGAAG
The DNA here is from genome assembly GCA_035278325.1 of Gemmatimonadales bacterium. Lineage (GTDB taxonomy): Bacteria > Gemmatimonadota > Gemmatimonadetes > Gemmatimonadales > GWC2-71-9 > CAVVWJ01. The sequence goes on from DATEJD010000084.1 coordinate 2,430, forward strand.
CGCGATCACCAGGAACTCCTCCGGCTTACGGGGCGGTAGCGGCGCCGGAGGACCGGCCCGCGGTCATGTGCAGTCCCGTCGAGTCCACCACCACATCGTACGCGGAGCCGCGGACGTGCAGGTTCCGGATCGTGAGGCGGCGCACCCCGGACGGCAGCACCGGCCGGAAGGTCGGCTCGAGCCCGTTCTCACCCAGCCGGAGTCCGGTGTAGCCGAACAGCACCTGCTGGAGAAAGCCACCGGCGCCGGTGATGAAGGCGAAGGCGTTGTTGGTGGGCGTCTCCGACGGAACCAGGAACGGGCCCTTGAGGTGGTAGCGGTAGCTGTAGGGCAGCAGGGTGTCCACCAGGCGGCGGTCGCCCAGCTCGGCGGCGCCCACCGAGAGCAGGGTGATTCCCATCATCGCACCGTGGGACTCGTCGCCCAGGCGGCGGACCACCTGCTCGAGATGCGCGCGCTTGGCCGTGTCACCGATCGGCACGCCGAGGGGATACGCCAGCAGCGGGGTTACCCAGCCGAGGGTCGAGTCGGGCGCTCCCTCGTACGTGCGCCAGGATCCCGTCGCCGAATCGATCGGCATGTGCAGCCTGCCCGCGACCTGGCTCCAGCGCGGATCGGCCTTGAGCCCAAGTCGCGCCGCGGCCGTCGCCGCGAACTGGAGGCTCAACCGGGCGACGGCGTTGGTGTAGGCATCGTCGCTCACCCCGATCAGCCCCTCGGCCACCGAGACAACGTTCCGGATGTGATACTGCCCGGCCGGGTCGGGCGACGCGCGGCTCACCCAGAAATCGGCGACGCTCCGGAGCACGGGGAAGCCTTCGCGGGCCAGCCAGGTGGAGTCGCCGGTGGCGAGGTAGTACTGCCACTGGGCGTACGCCACATCCCCCGTGACGTGGATCTCGGAGCTCGCGTTCTGCGCGGCGAAGTGGGGCGTGGTCTCTACCCCGCGCTCGTCGGCCTCCCACGGATACATGGCGCCGCGAAAGCCGTGGGCCCGAGCCCTGGCCTGTGCCGCGGGCAGTGTGCGAAACCGGAAGGCAACCATCGAGTGCGCCACGTCGGGGTGGGTCACGAGGAGCGACGGGAACATCCAGGTGTCGCTGTCCCAGAACACGTGGCCATAGTATCCGCCGCTGGACAGTCCCATGGGCGGGATGCCCGTCGCCATGCCCGAATCGGCGCTGCAGAGCAGGTAAAACAGCATCGTGCGGCTCACCCGCTGGAGCTCGGGGTCGCCATCGATCTGGATGTCGGTGGCCCAGCGCCTGGCCCACGCCTTCGCATTGGCCGCCGCGACGCCGTCGTATCCGGCCGCGCTGGCCTGACGCAGCTCGCGGGCCGCGACCGTGAGCGGCGGGCCGGAACGAGCGGCGTCGGCCGTCGACGCGAAGGCGGTGAGCTGAGTGAAGCGGTAGGTCTGGCCCGCCGCGCCATCGAACGTGATCTCGACCAGCGCCGAATCGCCCAGCGCGCGGGTGCGCGCGCGTGCGCCAGGCAGGTCGGCCGGCCAGCGGACTTCGGCCGACTCACCGACCTCGATCGCGCGGCCCTCCGCCCGGCCCGAGACCGCGAGCCGAGCGGAGCCGCCCGACGTGAGGGCGGTCCGGGAGGTCACGACCACGTGCCCCGGATACCACAGCTCGTCGGGTCCCCACCACCAGGTCGTTCGTTCGAGGGTGTCGAGTGGCAGTCGCTTCGGAGGCGGCCATCCGGCCAGCGCGAAGCGGGCCCGCATCGGCCCCGCCTGTCTGGGCGTGAGCTCGAGCCGAATGGCGGCCACGCCCGGCGCCGCGCGGGAGATCAGCATCTCGACCCGGACACCGACCCGCCGGTCGCCCGCAATCCATTCGTACTCGGTGATCGCCGTGGCGGTGGCCATATCGAGCGTCTGGCGATACGAGGCTACGGAATCGCGGTCCGGCTCGAGCCAGCGCTCGCCATCGGCCACCGCCACCGCATTCCATGCCGGGACGGCGGCGATCCGCGGCACGTCGCCCGGGCCGTGCTCGTAGAGGCCCGCCGCGATGGACGGGCTGGCCCCGATCCCGAGCGCTGGGATGACCACCCCGATTCGCCCGTTGCCGATGAAGGGAGACGGGCTTCGGCGTGGATCGGTCGTGCTGAGAAGAAAGCCGGAGTCCGCGGGCGCTGACTGGGCCACGAGCGGAGGGGGTAACACGGTGGCGAGTGCGCTCAGCGCAACGGTCCACCCCGCGGAACGGGAGGAGACCGGGAGGAGACCGGGAATGAGACCTCCGATGGATCAGATCACCGGGACGACTTCACGGAACTGCCGAGGGCGCTACCGAATACGATCTGGCCGAACAGTCTACCGGGCCCCGGCGGAACCCACAAGCCGGGCGCGGGGGTCTCACGATCTGGCGAAAGGTCACCCACTCACCACATTTTGGGGTGAGGGTCACGGATGGCGGTGCACATGAACCTCCGGCTCGTTCCCACCTCGTTCCTGCTAGTCGGCTGCGCGCTCGTCGGGCGCACCGACCCGACCGCCGACACACCCGTGGGCGTCCACAGCCACAATGCCAGCGACGTGGACGTGTATCTGCTCTGCGGTGATCGAAATCCGCAGTGGCTCGGCACGGTTCCGAAACAGGGCGCCGCGGAATACGCGATCACACGCGAACGACGGCTCTGCGCCGTGGGGCTCAACTTCTTCCTGGTGGTTCAGCCTCAGAAGCATGGCTACTGGGTGGGCCCGCTCCGCGGGGTGCGGGCCTCGAGCTACGTCGAGCTGGTCATCGAGAAGTATGCTGGATTGTCATTCGCCAACCTGCAGGATGTAGCCTACTGACCGGAGGCCGGCCCAGCGTCCGGTTAAGCGACGCTGGGCCGGCCATCCGACCATTCGACAGCAGAGCGTACTACTGACGCGGACCCCGGCCTCCGCCGAAGTCGTAGGAGATGGACGCCTGCACGCGCCGCGGCAGGATCGGGCGAGCCAGGAAGATGGGGCTCCCGCCGGACGACACCAGCCGCGGATTGCCTTCCTCCAGACCCTTGCTCTGGAACGCGTTCAGCAGGTCGACGTTGACGCGGGCGCCGGCATTCGGGATCGCCAGCCCCACGCCGAAGTTGAAGTAGTTGTACCCGGGCAGCTTGGTCTCGGTAATCCGGTCCTGCGGCCCGTCGGTGAAGCGCCAGCTGACAAAGTGCCAGTCGGCCTTGAGCTGCAGCCCGCCGGCGCGCGGCGGCGAGTAGAGGGCCGCGAGGTTCCCGATCGTGGTCGGCACGCCCGCCAGGCGCTTGTTGGTCAACGGCTGGCCGTTCCGCAGGGTGTCGGGTGCACCCGAGCCCAGCTCGGCCTTGAGGATAGTGCCGTTCCCCACCAGCTGCAGACCCTCGACCGGCGTGAAGAACGCCTCGACCTCGGCGCCGTAGGACCGCTGCTGCGGATCCACCGTGATGCGCCATACGGTGGCGCCGGTGACCGGATCCACCACCGCGCCCTGCCCGGTGATGTTCTTGAGCTTCATGAAGAAGCCGTTGACGGTCACGCCGACCCGTCCGCTGGCGTACTTGACGCCGGCTTCGGCGGACTGCACCTGACGTGACTCGAAGATGTCGACCTGCGCCTGCGACGAGGCGTTCAAGAACTCGTCGAGCGCCGGCATCTTGTAGCCTCGCGCCACCGTACCGTACAGCCCCACCCGGTCGTTCAGCCGGTAGTTGAGCCCGAGCGACGACGACCAGTCCGTGATGCCCTTCGCGAAGTGCTTGAACTTGTTGGTGCCGAAGGTCTCATTGTCGAAGGTCGTAGCGGGGTTCCCGTCGAGGTCGATCTTCCCCGTGATCTCCGAGTTCTGGACGAAGTCGTTGTACTCGACCCGCACTCCCATGTCCGCCCGCAGCCGTTCCGTCAGCTGCGCCTCTCCGCCCACCACGCCCGACACGATCGTGGTCTGACCGTTGCCGTTGACGTAGTTCGAGAGGTAGTTACGGAACCCATTACTGGTCACCTGGACCGGATTCCCGCCCGGAGGCGTCACGATCTGGTCGAGGAAGTGCGGGTTGTCCGCCACATTGGTGAGGATGTCGGTGAAGTTCCAGTGGTTGTCCTGGGTGTAGTTGGCGAAGTACGCGCCGAACGTCAGGGCATGCTTGCCAATCTGCCGGCGAAGCGAGAGCTGGTCCTGTACCGCCGAGATGGGCTTCGCGACGTGCCACTCGCCTCCCGTCGCGATCAGGCCGTTGGGCGTGTCGAACGGCACCGGATTGCCGGCGGCGTCGAGCACGTTGGTGAACACGAACTGGCTGGTGCTGCCCGCCGGGAACCCGAGCCCGCCGCTCGAGGTCGGCACGGTTGCCTGGACGGCGTAGTCGCTGAGCGTGAACAGGTTGAACGGCAGGAGCGCGTTCCATTCCTGGTCGTTCTGCATGACCTGCGCGGTGTTCTGGAAGTGCCAGTCCTTCGTCAGATCGAGCGACAGGTCCGCGGTGAACCAGGTGGCTTTGGTCCGGAGGCCGTTATCGAGCGGCAGCGTCAGGAGCCCGTTCGGCGTGGGCACCTGGATGTCGACGCCTTCCTGCGTGCTGAACGAGCCGTAGTTGCTGAACCCTTCCACGTAGTTCGGATCGGCGGGGTCGGCGAACGGCAACGGCAGGATGAACTGGTTCCGATCGTCGATGTACTTCGCGGAGAAGCGCAGGTACCCGTTGTTCAGCAGGCGGGTGATGTTCCCCTTGAGCTGGCCGCCGCGGATCCCCGGGAAGCCCGGATCACGCACCCCGTGGTCGTAGCGGTAGAAGCCGCCCACGTTGAAGCGCCAGTCGTCTCCGAACGGCCCGTTCATGTCCAGATCATAGCGCGCCAGACCCTTGGTGGCGCCGGTCGCGCGCATGGTGCCGGAAAACACGTCGCCGCCGCTCTTGTTGATGAAGTTCACGATGGCGCCCGGCGTGTTCGACCCGAACAACGGCGAGCTGCCGCCGCGGACTACCTCCATGCGGTCGATGTTCTCGTCGAACCGGAACAGGTTGTCGGCGTTCATGAAGAACGTGTGCATGGTCGGGAAGACTGGGAGGCCGTCTTCCAGGAAGGCCACGTACTCCACGCCCAGAATGCCGCGCATGCCGATGTTCTGATTGACCTCACCACCCGAGCTTTCCACCCGGGTGAAGCCCGGAACGTAGCGCAGCATCTCGGTGGTGCTGCGCGGCGCCGCGGCCTCCACCTCCTGCGAGGTCAGCGTGGTGACCGCCACGCTGGCGTCGAGGTTGACGCGGGGGGTCTGCGTGCCCGTCACTACCATCGTCTGCAGCTGCAGCGGGTTGCGCAGGAGGGTGAAGTCATGGGAGGCCGTCTCGCCCGCCGCCACGGTGACGGTCGCCGAGTCCGGCCGGAAGCCCAGCATCCGCACCTGGATGGTCTGACTCCCCGCGGGCACGTGCTCGAGGACGTACTCCCCGGTGCTGCCGGTCTGGGCGGAGATCGCCGGGCGCCGGAGGAAGACTTGCGCCGATCCGATCGCCGTCCCGTTCTCATCCACCACTTTTCCACTGATCGTGCCGGTCTGCGCCGTCTCCTGGCCACGTGCCAGCGTGGGCGGGACGAGCGCCACCACAAGCCCCGCCAGCGCCACCCGGACGAGCCGGCGCAATGACGGTCGCTCCAAACGGGATCTGCCTTTCATGTGGACTACCTCCATGGTCTGCGCCGCATTTTTGACGCACAGGACTCCCGGCTGCGGCTCGCGCGGGGCCTCGTGCCAGTGACGCAACGTTGGGTTGAGGGAATGGAGCGGGAACAGCGAACCAGGACGGCGGAAATAGCGGAAATAGCGGTGGGATCGGTGAGTGCCCGGAGGCGCTCCGTCCCGGAGGCGCACGCGCAGATTCTGGGGACCCGTCCCCGTCGGGGGACGCGACAGCTGAAGCATGATCATTGGGTTCGTCAGAACGTGATAAGCCGGGCCGGCGCGGCGTGCCGACCCCATGCAGAGTTACGCGATCCCGGCAACTGCGCAAGGGGGGGCCGGGCCCCCGGGAGGAGCTAGGGGCAGTCTGGCGGCGTGCCCGCGGCCTGCCTGGGCGCCCCCGCGCCCACCGCCGCGCACTCCTCGGCCGCCAGTGCGAGCGCCACCCCGTTGGTCCAGCCGAACCCGTCCTGCGTGGGGTACTCGCCGCCGCCGGCCCGCCGAGTCAGATCCACGACGTCGTATTTCTCGGTCATCTTCCGGGTCGACTGATAGGTACGGCGATTGAGCGCGAGCCATCGCGTGCGTGCCGTATCGGCGAGGTCCCCGCGGCCGTATCGGCGAACCCCCTCCATGGTGAGCCACTGGAGCGGGGGCCAGCCGTTGGGCGCGTCCCACTGCTGGCCCGACGCGACCAGCGTGGTGACGAACCCGCCCGGTCGGAGGAACTCGCGCTCGAGGCGCGCCGCCACGGCCCGACCCTGGTCCGGGGTCGCGAGGCCGAAGTACAGCGGGGCCGCGGCCGCCAGCGTCGGGCGATCGGTCACTCGCTCGCCGCTGCGCCAGCGCACGTCGTAGAAGTAGCCGCTGTCGGGATCGTAGGCCGCCGCCAGCAGCGCGCGCCGGCGGCTCTCCGCCGCGGTGTCGAACCGTGCGGCCGCCGCGCCGTCGTCTGCGTGCCCGCGCAGGCGCCGGAGCGCCGCGATGGTCCGCTCCGTGGTGTACAGCAGGCTGTTGAGGTCCACCGGCACCAGCTCGGTCGTCTCCAGGGTGCGCAGGTCCTTGGGGTCGCGCATCCAGCGGCTGGAGAAGTCCCATCCGCTTTCCGCCGCCGCCCGCAGGTTCCGGAAGAGGGCCGTCCGGCGGGCCTCGGGCACCTGCTGGGCGAGGGTGTAGTCCTCCCGGTAGGATTCCGGCCGCGGCTCCGGGATGTCGTCGTAGTAGCGGTTGAGCACCGCGCCATCCCGCAGCCGCACCACTCGACGGTAGGCCGTTCCCGGCGCCAGACGGCTCGACCCATCCATCCAGAACGCGTACTCGGCCTCGAGGGCGTCGAGGTAGCGGACGGCCGCCGTGCTGTCCGTGGCCCGCGCGTAGAGCCCCACCATGGCGCCGAAGTAGGGCGGCTGGCTGCGTCCCAGGTAGTACGTGCGGTTGCCGTTCGGGATATGGCCGATGGTTCCGACCAGGTGCGCGAAGTTGTCGAGCATGTCGCGCACGAGATCGGTGCGCCCGCTCTCGACCAGCCCGAGCATCGTGAAGTACGAATCCCAGTAATAGACCTCGCGGAACCTCCCGCCGGGCACCACATAGGGCCCGGGCAGCGGGATGAGCGACGAGTACGGCCGGGGATCGTCGGGCGGGCGCGTGAGCGCCGGCCACAGCTGCCGGATGTGCTGTTCCATCGAGCTCGAGGTATCGACCGCGCCGTCGGCCGCGGCCGCCGGGGGCTCGAAGTGCCGGCTCACGAAGGCGCGCAGATCGAATCCCGGTCGGCCGCGCTCGCCGGCATACTGCCGGGCGATATCGGTCGGGGGCTCCAGCGCGCGGGCATCGACGAACGTCTTCGAGTCGGGGTAGAGCGCCGCCATCTGGACGTCGTGGAACAGCGGGCCGAGGTCGTGAGCCGGATCGTACGGCGAAGCATGCGCGCCGACGGCCTGGACCGCGGTCGGCGCGGCGGGTGGCGCCGTGCGATGGCACCCCGCGCCGGCGAGCGCGAGGGTCAGGAGCAGTGCATGGGATCGCGTCACGGGA
>DATEJD010000085.1:0-38016 GCA_035278325.1 Gemmatimonadales bacterium
CAGTTGGCCCACCTGAGCGAAATCGCCAGTGCTCCGGCAGCAGTTGATCTGCACCACCAGGGCATCGCGAAGAAGCGGCAATAGGACTGCCTGCTGTCGATCCTTCCAAAGTGCAAACTCCGTTGTGTCTGGGAGATCAAATCCGTCGAGAAACCCGGAAACGTCCAAGTTCGTGTCCGGCTCCAACCCCAGGACCTCCTTAGACCGTAGCCGATCAAGGTCCGTAGTCAGTCGATCGCCCTGGAACGTCACAGACTCACGGGTCGTTTCCAGGGTTCCGGTGGCAAGCCGTGGACGCAGAACGGAAAGGGCCGTCGCAAGGGAGTGTCTGGCGTCTTCAATGGAGACTCGGGGCCAGAAAAACGCGGCGAGTCTATCGCGTCGGTGGGTTCGACCGTGTTCGACGGCCAAGTAAACCAGCAGGGCAAGATGCTTCTTGGTCCTGAACCGAATCGGCTCGCCGTTCGGCGCGAAGAGGATCGGCTGGCCCAAGCAGCGCAGGTAGTGCTTGGGAGACATATTGGCTCGCTGGCCGAGGGGAGTAGCAATACTATGCGGGACCCTCAACCGATCGTCAACGCCATCAGGCGACGGAGTAGGGCTAGTCGGACGATTTGAAAGAAATGCCGGTCACTCACTCATTCAGGCGGTCTAACGTGTTGTACTCTAACTACTTGGCCGCGCACCAAGGTGGCCACTGACATGCGGATCTCGATCTTCGGCGCCGGCGCCGTCGGCGCCTACTTCGGCGGACGCCTGGCCGAAGCCGACGAGCAGGTGGCCTTCATAGCTCGGGGCGAAAACCTGCGAGCCCTGCGTGAGCGCGGCCTTCGAGTAGCCAGCCCCGAAGGCGATTTCACCCTGCAGTCCGTTCGAGCCGCCGCCGACCCAGCCGAACTCGGCCCCGCCGACGCCATCCTCCTCGCCGTCAAAACCTGGCAAGTCTCCGATGCCGCTCGCGCCATCGCACCCGCCCTCGGCCCCGACACCTTCGTCGTCCCTCTGCAGAACGGCGTCGAAGCTCCCGCCCAACTGGCCGCCGTCCTCGGCCCCGGACGCGTTCTCGGCGGCTTGTGCCGCATCATCGCGTGGGTCGAGTCCCCGGGCGTCGTGAGGCACGAGGGCGCCGAGCCCTACATCGGCTTCGGTGAGCTGGCCGGAGGCCTGAGCGCTCGCGCCGAGCGACTCCAGCAGGCCTTCAGCCGCTGCCGCGGCGTCACCGCCGAGGCGCTCGAGGACGTCCGGGCCGAGATGTGGCGCAAGTTCCTCTTCATCTCCTCGGTGAGCGGCCTCGGCGCCGTAACTCGCGCGCCCATCGGCCTTCTCCGGAGCCGCCCCGAGACCCGCGAGCTGCTCGACCGCGCCATGCGCGAGGTCCTGGCCGTGGCCCGCGCGCACGCCGTCGCGCTGCCCGACGATGTGGTGGAAGAGACCTTGGCGTTCACTGACTCGCTGCCCGAGGAGGGCACCACCTCCATGCAGCGCGACATCATGGCTGGGCGGCCGTCGGAGCTCGAGGCGCAGAACGGGGCGGTGGTGCGGCTGGGAATGGAGAAGGGAGTCGCGACCCCGGTGCATGATTTCGTCTATCGCAGCCTCAGACCGCTCGAGGCGCGGGCCCGTGGCGAGGTCGCGTTCTAGCCGAGCTGGTCTTCAGGTGCCGTGCACGTCGGCGCGCACCCGCCTGGACCACGAGCCATCTTCTTCAGCACGAGCCGCTAGCCACACCCGCGCAGCAGGGCGGTCGCCACGTGAGTGACCCGAGCCAGGCTCGCGCCGCTGATCTTGTCTCTCGTGTCCTCGGTGGTGTGATGCCAGGTGTTGTCGGGCCCATACTGGAGATCGATCACATCGATCGCGTCGAGGCCCGCGCGCTGCAGCGGCAGGTGATCGTCGATCACCCCTTGGCTCACCCGGTCGACGAACTGCGCCGCGTAGCCCAGCCGCGCGGCACACTTCCACACCGCTTCCACCTCGGTCGGAACGCCGGTGACCGAGTAGCCCTCCTGGAGGAATTGCTGGTCGGCGTCGGCGACCATGTCCCACACGATGGCGAGCCGCGGCCGGTACTCTCCCCGAACGGTGCGCGCAAAGCGCCGTGATCCCAGCAGCGTTTCAGTGCTGTCGGTGAAGTCGCCGTAGTCCTCGCCGTCGACGAACAGCAAATCCACGGCGGTCCAGCTGTCCACGATCACCGTGTCGGCCTTGGCTCGCACAATACTGTCCAGCCATTGCGCCATCGCCGCGTGCGCCGGGCTCGCCGGCGGCCGAGGGCCGAAGGCGAGCTGCAGGTCCACGTAGCTCAAGAGCCGCTCCGCGGAGGTTTCCGCCGGCGGCGGAGGGTCTCGATGACAGGAAATGACAGCGCTCATTATCGCGAGGCCGCACCGCCACCTGCCGAGTCGCATGGGTTCCTCTCCGCCTCTAGTGATTCGCTCCGACCTATCGGAGCTCGACTCGCCCGCGAGGCGTGTCGAGCGTGGCGATCAGCGCGGGCCTCGGCCCCGGGAGCACCGGAAGCTCGAGCCCGAGAATCTTCAGGCGCCTGACGATCGTGGCCGGCTCGGGATGCTCCGCACGCAGGTCGATCAGCTCGATCCCCGGCGGCGCGGCCAGGGCAGGGTGGGGACTCTCTCCCCAATCGATCAGGAACGGCACCACCCCGTCCCCCAGCTCGACCTCAGGATAGGTGAGCCGCCATGCCAGCACCGCTCCGCTCCGGAGCCCGCGCCGCCCCGTCCGCACCTCGCCCAGCGACACACCGGCCGCGCGAGCGGTCGCCCTCCGCCGCTCCAGCTCCGTTCCCTTGGCCGCCCATGTGATGAGGCGCGGCTCGGTGAGCGCGTCCAGGCCGAACCAGCGTGGATGCGGCGGCGGCTGAGTCGGATCGGGTGCGATCAGCTCCAGATACGTGGCCGGCCCCAGGCGAAGCAGCGCGTTCCAGGTGCCCTCGCCCGGATGCTGCCCGCCCATCTCGGCCCGCACGCCGGTCAGGCGCTCGATGCGCTTGATCTCCGCCTGCAGATCGGGTCCGCCCCACACGAGGTGATCGAGGGAATGCATGCGCTGCTCCCTGGCCTCTCTCTAACCCGGCTGCCGACTTCGTAGCCCCTGGGGCGAATTGCCCCAGAGTCTGTGGACCCGGGCCTCACTCTCGCTCGGCTCGACCCCGTGTCCCCTGCCATTGGAGCGCCGAGCCCGCGGTCCCCGACTTGCCAAGGTTGACTTCCCGTGTCCCCCGGCGAGAACTTCGCCCGGTACCCCGTTGATCTTCTCGAGGCCGATGATGACCGATGCGCGGCCGAGCCTCTCGCTCGGCACCCGCCTGCTGCTGCCGCTGCTGCCGACCGTTGCCCTGATCATGGTTGTGTACGCGCTGTGGGCCCTGGACGAGCGCGAGAATACCCTCGCCTTCGAGACCCGCCAGGAGACCCAAGCATACGCCACCGCCCTGTCGCTCGCCTTCGAGTACGCCCTCCGCGACGTCAAGCACGAGAACGTCCAGGAGATCCTGAACCAGGTGAGCAAGGCCCCGACCATCTACGGCATCATCGTCTACGACTCCACCGGCGAGCGCACCTTTGCCTCCGCGCCCATGCAGGCGCCCGGCGCGCCCCCCGCGCCCATCCTCGCGCGGGTCCTCGCCACCGGCGAGCCGGCCAGCTACGAGCGCGAGATCGAGGATCAGCCGGTGCACTCGGTGCTTCGCGCCATCCGCGGTCCCGGCGGACGCGTCACCGGCGCGCTCGAGGTGGCGCAGCCGGTCTCGTTCATCGAGACCGAGAAGGCCCTCGTGCGCCGGCGGTCGCTGCTCAATACCCTGACCCTACTCGCCGCGCTCACCCTGGTGACGCTGTGGCTGGTCCGCCGGATCGTCGCCAAGCCCATGCACGCGATGGTCGAGGCCGCGCACGCCGTGGGCTCCGGCAACCTGGCCTATCGCATCACCGACCAGGGAAACGGCCGCGAGCTGCAGGAGCTGGCCCGCGAGTTCAACGCCATGGCGGAGAGCCTCGAGTCGGCCCGGGCCGCCGCGAGCCGAGACGCCGAGGAGCGGGTGGACCTCGAGCGCCGGCTCCGTGAGTCGGAGAAGCTCGCCGCCGTCGGCAACCTCGCCGCCGGCCTGGCTCACGAGATCGCCGCCCCGCTCAACGTCATCAGCGGCCGTGCGGAGCTGGTGCTTCGCCGCCCGGACGACATGGCGGCGCGCGAGCGTCATCTCCGGATCATCGTGCAGCAGATCGGCCGGATCACCACGATCGTGCGCAACCTGCTCGACTTTGCCCGCCGCCGGGACCCCCGCATCCAACGGCTCGAGCTGGCCGCCTCGGTGGATGGCGTGGCCGAGTTCCTCGACGCCGAGCTCGACCGGTCCGGCGTGGAGCTGGTGCGGGGGGACGCCCGCGGCCTCTGGGTCTGCGCCGATCCCGACCTGCTGCACCAGGTGCTGGTCAACCTGGTCCTGAACGCGGCCCAGGCCATGGAGGCGACCAGCGGCCTGCGGCAGGTGCGGATCCGCTCCGGCGCCGGCCCGGGCGGCGCCTGGATGGAGGTGGCCGACACCGGGCCCGGCATCGCCCCCGATGTCCTGGCCCGCCTGTTCGAGCCCTTCTACACTACCAAGCCTCGCGGCACCGGCCTGGGACTCGGCGTCAGCCGCGACATCATCGAGCAGCACGGCGGCGAGCTGGTCGCCGGCAACGCGCCCGAGGGCGGGGCCGTGATCCGCCTGACGCTCCCGGTGGCCCCGGCGCCGCTCGAGGTACCGGCCGGTGTCTGATCGCATCGTCCTCGTCGAGGTTTCGACCCGTGTCTGATCGTATCGTCCTCGTCGAGGTTTCGACCCGTGTCTGATCGTATCGTCATCGTCGAAGACGACCGCGAGCTCCGCGAGCTGCTGGTCGAGCTCCTGGGCGACGCGGGCTACCAGCCGCTCGCCTTCGCGTCGGCCGGCGCGGCGCTCCACGCCCTGCAGGATCCCACCGCGGGCGACCTGGTGCTCACCGACCTCATCATGCCGGGCATGCAGGGTCACGAGCTGCTCGCCGAGGTACGCCGCCGCGCCCCCGAGCTCAACGTGGTGGTGATGACCGCCTTCGGCTCGATCGATTCGGCCATCGAGCTGGTCAAGGCCGGCGCCTACGACTACCTCACCAAGCCCCTCGCCACGGACGACCTGCTCGAGTCGGTCGAGCGCGCCCTCGACGAGAGTCGCGACCGCCGGGCCGAGGCCCACCGCCGGCGCGAAGCCGAGGACGCGATCCCCCGCGGCTTCGTCGGCGAGAGCGCCGCCATGCGCGCGCTCTACCAGCTCATCGCCCGCGCGGCCCACTCCGCCCATCCGGTCCTCATCACCGGCGAGAGCGGCACCGGCAAGGAGCTGGTTGCCCGCGCCTTGCACGCGGCCTCGGGCCGGGGCGCGTTCGTCACCGTCAACTGCGGCGCGTTGCCCGAGAACCTGCTCGAGTCGGAGCTGTTCGGCCATGAGCGCGGTGCCTTCACCGGGGCCGACCGCCAGAAGGACGGCCTGTTCCACGTGGCCGACGGCGGCACCCTGTTCCTCGACGAGATCGCCGAGCTGCCGCTCCCGCTCCAGCCCAAGCTGCTCCGCGCGCTCGAGCAGTCCGAGGTGCGCCGCGTGGGGGCCATCGCGGCCCAGACGGTGGACGTGCGGCTCCTCGCGGCCACCAACCGGAACCTCGAGCAGGAGACCGAGCTGGGCCGCTTCCGCGACGATCTCTACTGGCGGCTCAACGTACTCCAGGTGCACGTGCCGCCGCTCCGCGCGCGGCCCGACGACATCCCGCCACTCGCGCGTCACTTCCTGGCCCGCGCCGCCGACGAGGGCAAGATCCCGATCCGCCCGCTCGATGGCCAGCCGCCGGCTCGGCTGGTGCCCACCCGGATCGCACCCGCCGCCATGGCCGCGCTCGCATCGTACCCCTGGCCCGGTAACGTGCGCGAGCTCCGGAACGCCATCTATCGCGCCGCCACGCTGGTCACCGGCGAGGAGATCCAGCTCGACGACCTGCCCGACCGGGTCCGCGAGGGCGGCGAGGCGTCGCAGCAGATCGCCGCCGCCTCGCGCCGCCACCTCACCGTCCGGGAGCTGGAGCGGCACTACGTTCTCGAGGTGCTGCGCCAGGCCGAAGGCAACAAGAGCAAGGCCGCCGAGATCCTCGGCTTCGACCGCAAGACCCTGTACCGCAAGCTGGAGGAATACCGGACCGACGATCCGACGCTCGAGGTCTAGCGATCGCGACGACCCGTCGCTCGCCGGTGTAGCGTATCGCCCCACGCCGCCAGGCCGGCTGTTCCCACCCGCCCCAGCCGGCCACGCGCCCCGACCTAACCACCGCTCCCACAATCGGATGAACCCGCCTCCCAGCGGGCATGCCGGTTGCCTTTCCGGTCCGCGGACCCGCCGGCGCCCCGCTGGCGGCCGCGACCCTTGCCCGAGAGCGACCGAATGCCGCGACCGACCGTCATGCTGACCACCGCCGTGCTGCTCCTGGCGGCCTGCGGAGGAAAGCCCAAGCCCGAAGCCCCCGCCCCCGACACCGGCGCCGAGCCCGGGACTGTTCAAGCGCCGGCCGACCCAGGACGCGCCGAGCGCGAGCGTGCCGAGCGGGAGCAGGCCGAGCGGGAGCGCGCTGCGAGCACGCTGGCCCAGCCCATCTACTTCGGCTACGACCAGGCCACCCTGAGCCAGGCCGCCCGCGCCACGCTCGATGCCAAGGCCGGCGTGCTCCGCGCGATGCCCGACCTCCGCGTCCTCATCGGCGGCCACGCCGACGAGCGCGGCTCCGACGAGTACAACCTCGCGCTCGGGATGCGTCGGGCCACCGCCGCACAGCGCTATCTCGCCGAGTCCGGCATCGTGGCGTCGCGGCTCGAGGTCCAGAGCTACGGCGAGGAGCGCCCGGCCGACCCCGGCCATACCGAAGCGGCCTGGAGCGCGAATCGGCGAGTCGAGTTCACCTCGACGGCGGCCATCTCGCAGCGGTGACGCGTTGGGGGCGCAGGATCCTCACCGTCACCGGCATCGCGGCCACCTCGGGCGCGCTGCTCACCGGTACCGCGGCGCTCGCGTGGGCCCATCGGCTCTACCGCGATGCGTGCGCCGAGCCCTGCGTCGATCTGAGCGTGCTGCGCCGGTTCGCCCCCAGCCAGACCTCGTACGTGTACGACGTACGCGGCGTCGAGATCGGCCAGTTCCGCGTCGAAAATCGGCGGGTCGCGAGGCTGGACGAGATTCCGCGCCGGGTGCGGGAGGCGTTCCTCGCGATCGAGGATGCCCGGTTCTACGAGCACGACGGCGTCGACCCGCGCCGCATCGTGGGTGCGCTCGTCGCCAACCTCCGGTCCGGCGAAACCGAGCAGGGCGCGAGTACCATCACCATGCAGCTCGCCCGGAACACGTATCCGGCCATGCTGCCCGCGCGCGAGCGCACCTTCGCCCGCAAGCTGCGGGAGGTGCGGGTGGCGCGGGAGATCGAGCAGGCCTTCCCCAAGGACACCATCCTTCACCGTTACCTCAACACCATCTACCTGGGAAGCGGCGCCTACGGCGTGGCGGCCGCGGCGCGCACCTACTTCGACAGCGACATCCACGCGCTGAGCGTGGCACAGGCGGCGCTGCTGGCGGGGCTGCCTCGCGCCCCGTCCGTCATCAATCCCTATCTGCACCCCGATGCCGCGCGAGCCCGCCGCAACCTGGTGCTCGACCGGATGCACCGGCTGGGCTGGCTCGACAGCCTCGCGTGGGAATCCGCCCGCGCGGAGCCCTTGTCGCTGGCCCGCGAGAGCCCGGCCGACACCCTGGAGTCGGCCGCCGTCGTTGGCGCGTACTTTCTCGAAGCCGTGCGGCTCGAGCTTCAGCGCGAGCTGGGGCCCGCCATCTACCGCGGTGGCTACCGCATTCACACCACCCTCGACAATCGCCTTCAGCGCATGGCCGAGGTGGTGCTCGAGTCCCAGCTCGTGGCGCTCGAGGCCGGCGCCCTGGGAGCGGCGCCGCGTCCCGCCCGCCTCACCCGCCGGAGCGGCGCGGCCCGGGCCACCACCGACTACCTCCAGGCCGGCCTCGTCATCCTGGACCCCGATTCGGGCGACGTGCGGGTGCTGATCGGCGGCCGCTCGTTCCGCGACTCACCCTTCAACCGCATGACCCAGGCGCGCCGCCAGCCCGGCTCCTCCTTCAAGCCGTTCGTGTACGCGGCGGCCCTCGCGGCCGGCCAACGCCCTGCCGACCTGGTGAGCGACGCGCCCGTCGCCATCGTCATGCCCGCCGGAAACGTCTGGCGCCCGCAGAACTTTAAGCGCGACGAAGCCAACGGCCTCGTGACGCTGGAGACCGCGCTGGCCCGTTCGCTCAACCGCGCCACGGTGCGGCTGGGAATGAGCCTGGGCGTGAGCCGCGTGGCGGCTGCCGCCCGGGCCATGGGTCTGGTCGAGCCGCTGCCGCTCCGCCCGTCGATGCTGCTCGGAGCGGCGGACCTGCGGCCGATCGATCTGATCTCCGCCTACGCGCCGCTCGCGCGCGCCGACGGCCGCTCCGTGGTGCCGAGACTGGTCGTCCGGATCGAGGACCCGGAGGGCAACGTATTACCGCGCCCGGCGCCGGGCAGCGGGGAAGGGCTGGGCCCCGGGGTTGCCGCCGAGCTGCGGACGATGCTCGAGCAGGTGATCGAGCGCGGCACCGCCCGAAGCGTGCGTCAGCACGGCTATGGCGGGCTCGTGGCGGGGAAGACCGGCACGACCAACGGCACCTTCAATGCCTGGTTCATCGGCGTGACGCCCGACTACGTCGCGGGGGTGTGGGTCGGCTTCGATCGGCCGCGGCCCATCCTGCCCGACGGGTCGGCCACGGGCGGACGCATCGCCGCGCCGATCTGGGCCGAGGTCATGAAGCGCATCCCAGCCGGCCGGTCGGCGTGGCCTGCCAGCCCCGAGTCCGTCCCTGATCTCTCCGAATCCCTGGTGGTCCAATGACCTTCGGCATGTTGCTGCGCGAGTGCGCCGAGCCCATCCCCGACGTGGCCCGCATGACGCTCGAGCCGTTGCTCGAGCGGTTGGAGCAGGCCCGCGTCATCCTGATCGGCGGCGCGAGCTACGGCACCAGCGAGTGCAACCGGCTCCGAGCCCGCCTCACCCGCGAGCTCATCCGGCACAGCGGCGTCACCACGGTGGCCCTCGCCGGCAGCGTGGTGGATGCCTGGTGGTTCGACCAGTTCGCTCGGGTCCGCATGGCCCAGACCTTGTGGCCGCCGCCGCTAGCCGGCTTCCCGAGCTGGCTCTGGCGCAACGGTGAGACCTTCGGGTTTCTCCGCTGGCTCCGGGAGCACAACGCCGAGGTGCGTCCCGAGCACCAGGTCGACGTCTGCGGGCTCGATGTGTTCGACTTCTTCGATTGCGCCGGGGTCACGCTCGAGTGCCTCGAGGAGGAAGCCCCGCTCGCGGTGCGCCAGGTCCGGGCGCGGCTGGCCTCTATCTCACCCTGCCTGGACGATCCGGCCCTGCACGGGGACATGACCTGGCCGTCGGATGTGCAGGCCGCCGAGTCGCGGGTGCTGACGCTGGTCCGCGGCCGGCTGGAGCGGCGGAGCAGGATCGTGGTGCGCGAGAGGAGCCGGCTGTCGGAGTGCGGCCCCGAGCTGAGCCTCTCCGGCGCCGCCGAGTTCCTCAAGCGGCTGTACCGCGGCTCGGCCTCGGCGTGGTGGGCCCGGCAGGAGAAGATGTTCGCGACCCTCGCGTCCCACCTGGAGCGCAAGGACGTCGACGCCAAGCTCGTCATCTGGGCCCACAACGCCGACGTGGGCGACGCGGGCGCTTCGAGCACCGGGCGGTCGGGAGGCGTGAGCCTGGGCCAGCTCTGCCGCCGGAACCTGGGCGACGAGGTCCGCCTGGTGGGGTTCGGCGTCAACAGCGGAAGCCTCACGGCGGCCGGATCCTGGGGAGGCCCAGGCCGTGCCACGCTGCTCCGGCCGGCCTGCGCCGAGAGCTACGAGAGCATCTGCAAGGCCGCGCTGCTGCCGGCCTTCGCGCTGAGTCTGAGGGATGGAGTTACCGGTGAGCTGCGCGAGGCGCTGAGCGGGGCGCGCCTTCAGCGCGCGGTCGGCCCGGTCTACCAGCCCGAGACCGAGCAGGTGAGCCACTATCGGCAGGTGTCGCTGCCGGACCAGTTCGACGAGTACATCTGGTTCAACGAGGGGCACGCGATCATGCCTGTGCCCGAGCTGTCGGCGCGCTGAGGTGGCCACTAGGTACGCCACCGTACACTGCTCCGCGTCCTGCTGAAAGAGCCCGAGGATTTCCCGACGAAAGGTGAGTCGAGTCACCGCTGGGCCGTTCTGCCTACAGCTACGCTCCGAGGAGAGTTGGAGGCTGATCGTGGCGGAGCACATACGGCAGGCGCGAGTGCGCGCGGAGTACGCCCCGTGGTATCCGACAATCCAGGTCGCGACGTGGCTGCCGGCCCGATCCGTGGCGCGGGCCGTCGAGCGTCAGTTGCTGGGAGAGACCTCGCGCTGGAGCCTCGGTCCTCGCTGGCTTCCCGGGCCGCGCCTGCTCGACGACCGCCATTTCTATTTCCGCGGCGGCAGCGAGCGTGATCCGACTGCCCGCAGTCGGAAGGGCGACGACCCGAGCTCCGAAGCCGCCCGCCGCCGCGCCGAGGATCAGCCGCCTGACGAGCGACCCTGGCCCTAGCGGTCGTTCCGCGCTCGCCGGGCAAACGCCGCCAGGCCGAGCCAGGACCAGATTCCCAGGGCGGCCGCCGCGGCCAGCACGATCAGGATGGCGGAGTAGGTCAGGTACCAGACGATGAGCCGAAAGATGATGTGCATCGTCAGCGACAACTCGAGATGTATGAAGGAAGGCGGCGCTCGCTGAATCGTCGGCGCCGCCTGATGTTTGGCTTCAGACCACGAACATCGCTACCGCCGCCGCGAACATGAACACCGTCGTAACCGCGACGGTTGCCCGCCCGAGCCTCGAGCTCGGCTGCCCCCGCATGAGCTTGCGATCGCTCGCCACCAGCAGGATCCCGGTGAGCAGGAACGGCGCCAGCAGGCCGTTGATGATCGCCGTCCAGTAGAGCGCCTTCACCGGGTTCAGGTTGGCGAAGTCCATCGCCACTCCCGAGGCCATGGACGTCCCAACCACCATATAGAAAGCCGGCGCGCTGGCGAGCCGCTCGTTTATGCCTTCACGCCAGCCGAACAGCTCCGCGAACGCGTAGGCGGCCGAGCAGCTCAGCGTGGGGATGGCCAGGAGGCCGGTCCCGATCACGCCGATCGTGTAGAGCAGCGACGCATACGCGCCGGCCAGCGGCTGGAGCGCCTCGGCCACCTGCTTCGAGCTGGTCGGGTTGGTCATGCCGTGGGTGTGCAGGGTGAACGCCGTGGTCAGGATGATGAAGAACATGACCAGGTTCGAGAAGAACGTCCCCACCCCCACGTCGATCTTCCGGTCGAGCAGCTCCTCGGGCGAGGCGCCACGCCGCTCCACCAGCGTGTGCCGTCCCATCGCCTTCTCTTCCTCGACCTCCAGCGACGCCTGCCAGAAGAACAGGTACGGGCTGATCGTCGTCCCGAGGATGGCCACCACCGTGGCCCACGACTCCCTGCTCCAAGGCACGGTGGGCACGAAGGTCGCCCGGAGGACCTCACCCCAGGGCGGCCGGATGTGGATGCCGGTGGCGACGTAGGTGAACAGCGCCAGCGCGAGCCACTTGAGCGTCCGGGCGATCGCCGCGTAGTGGAGCCGGATGGTGGCCCAGGCGATCCCACCCCCGAACAGCACCACCCACACGTGGGAGTTCACTCCGGACAGCAGCTCGGCCGCGTCCGCCATGCCCGACAGGTCCGCGCCGATGTTGATCGTGTTGGCGATCAGCAGCGCTGCTGCCGCGCCGGCCAGGACCCGGCGGGAGAACTTGCGCCGCAACGCACCCATGAGCCCACGGCCCGTCACCATCCCGATCCGCGCGCACATGGCCTGCACCGCGCCCATCAGCGGCCAGGTCACGAGCGCGGTCCACAGCAGCCCGGTACCGACCTGCGCGCCGGCGACCGAGTAGGTCGCGATGCCCGAGGGGTCGTCGTCCGCCGCGCCCGTGATGAGGCCCGGGCCCAGCGTGCGCAAGATGCGCCGTGGAAGGCTTACGACCTTCCGGGTCAGCTCCCGATGCGACCGTTTGGACTTCCGGCGAACCGCTTCCATCGCTCGCTCCCGGCCGGTCGACCCACGTCACTGGTGGAGCGTCATTCCCTTGCAAGCAACGTACCTCGCTGGCACCGGAATCGCAGCGAGATCACGCGGGTTGTGCGGGGGACAGTGTGGCCCGCCTGGAACGGAGCTGAGCATGGAACAGCGCGACCCCCGAGCGGCGGGGGTGAATCGATCGTCTGCGGGCCGAACCGCCGTGATCCTCTGTGGCCTGGTGCTCTTCGCGCTGGCGGTGCACCTGCCAGCGAGGATCGGCGCGCTCTACGGTGAGCCCGACGCCGCCCGCCTGGTGAACAGCGCGCTCCTCTGGAACCGGGCCGGTGTCCGGATGACGGCATTGTCGCAGTACCTCTACTACACCAGCCCGGCCTACATCTGGTTGGTTACCCTGCTGCTCCCGGGTGCTCCCGGGGCATTGGCGCCCGCGGCGTCCGTCCTCAACGCGATCAATCTGATCGTCGCGGTGGCCATCCCGATTCCGTTGTATTTCCTCTTTCGACGGATCGCCGGCGCCACGACGGCTCTGATCGCGACGCTGCTCCTCACCGTCGTCCCCGCATTCTGGCATGGTGGCCTGTACGGGTTTCCCACCCTGCCCGCGGCGCTGTTCCTGGTCCTGGCCGCCTGGCTGTACGACCGCTGGCTGGTCGGGGACGGCGGCCCGCGCGCGGGGATACCGACTCTGGTCGCGTGCTTCCTCTGCCTCACCGCGGCCATCCTGCTCAAGGCGGACATCTATCTCAGCGCGATCGCGCTCTGGGGACTGCTGCTGTACCGGCGGCGCTGGTCGTGGCGCGAGGTCGCGGTCCTCATTTTCCTGGAAGCGGCGCCGATCGCGGTGCTGTACGGCGTCGCGAGCGCCCTCCTCCAGGCCTCACCCAACGCCGTCGTCTACGCGGGGACCTGGAACCGCACGTTCCCTTCGAAGGGGGCATTGGTCTTCACTCGGGCGCACGCCTACCAGCTCCTGAAGAGCTTCGGGCTCCTCACCTTGCCGCTCTTCGCCCTGTCGCTGGTGCTGCTGGTGCGGGCGCGCCGGTACGCGCTGGCGGTCCTGCTCGGGCTGTGGGCCGCGTTGCCCGTGGCGTTCTGGTCCATCCGTCCGGGGGATAGCGCGCGCCACCATTTCCAATCCACCATTCCCGTCGCCCTGGGCGTCGGGATCCTGCTGGCCCGGCTGCGCGCCCCCTGGCGGTACGTCGCCCTGGCCCTGCTGGTCGCGGCGAACTACTGGGCCTTCTCCCCCAATGCCTCGACCGTGAGGACCAGCGGCAACCTGATCAGCAGCGGGCGCCTCACCGGCCGGGCGGTCGCCATCGACCAGCGACTGGCCCGCGCCTTCGTCGAGCGGGACGAGCCCCGCGCGGCGTTCCTCGGCACCGAAACCGATCCGTACGTCGAGAACCAGGTGCTCTCGCTCGCCGACAGCGTCATCGCCGTCCGGCCGCTCACGGGCCTCGCGGTGAGCGCCAAGCAGATCGTCTACCTCCGCCACGGGCGGACGCACGTTGCCGTCATCGTCGAGCTGCCGCACCCGCTGCCGCCCGGCCGCGAGACGACGGCGGTGGCGGCAGCCTGGCGCGACGCCGGATACGCGGTGTACTCGATCGAGCTTTACGGTGACATGGGCGAGCGCCGCCGCTCCCACCGGGACTTGCGCCTGTCGGAGCTCCAGGTCCGCAACTGATCGGGCGCGTCCGTAGTCTCCTCCACCAGGAACGGCGGGCGATACTTGGCCGCCAGATAGACTCGGCCCAGGTACTCGCCGATCAGGCCCAGCAGGATGAACTGCACGCCGAACAGGAGCGTCGTCACCCCGACGTCCGATGCCCACCCGGGCTCGGCGTGCCCCCGCGCGGCCTGGATCAGGACGTAGCCCAGCTCGAGAAACGCGAGGAACGCGGTGGCCAGGCCGAGCACCGTGCCGATGCGGAGCGGGGTGAGGGAGAAGGCGGTCACGCCCGACACCGCCAGCCGCAGCATCCTGCGGAGCGAGTACTTGGTCTCTCCGGCATGCCGCGGCGCCGCGTCGAACGGCACGGTCACGCTCCGGAACCCGGTCCAGCTGATCAGTCCGCGGAGGAAGTACTCCCCTTCGTGAAGCGCCAGCAGGTAATCCACCACCTTGCGGTCGATCAGCCGGAACTCGCCAGTCCCGGCCGCCATCGGCACGCCGGTGAGCGCGGAGAAGATGCGGTAGAACATCGCCGACGTGACGCGCTTGAACCTGCCGATGTCCGCCGAGTCGAAGCGCTGGGTCAACACGACCGGCGTGCCGGCCTGCCAGTGCTGCACCATGACCGGGATGAGGGCGGGCGGGTGCTGCAGATCGGCATCCATGGTTACCACCGCCTGGCCGCGCGCGTGCTCGAGCCCGGCCAGAATGGCCGCTTGCTGACCAAAACTCCGGGCCAAACGGACCCCGCGGACTCTCGGGTCGCTTCGCGCGAGCCGGCAGATGGTGGCCCAGGTGCCGTCGGTGCTGCCGTCATCGACCAGCACGAGCTGGTACTCCCAGTCCCCCGAGCGAAGCTGGAAGCTGATCGCCTGGTAGAGCGGGTCGAGGTTGGGCTCTTCGTTATGGCAGGGTGCGACGATCGAGACGAGGGGCGGGCGAATGGTCACTGCGGGCATTCCTACTCCGTGCTGGCACCTTCCGTCTCACCGATCTCGCAAGCGATGTGCCGCCCAACCACAACGGGGGCGGGGAAGTGCCGGGGTCGCACAGTGGAACGCCTGAGCCTTGGCCCAGCTACACGATCTTACAGGGGATGCTGGCATCCTCATCGTACTCGTATACCGCGCACAGCCGGTGATAGCCGTCCGCGATGATGACCCTTCCGCGCGACCGATCGCGCACCAGCAGCAGCGGGGACAGCTTGGTGCCGGACGCGATCTTCCGCGAATCCCGCAGGACGTGCGTGTTGCTGACCCCGAGCAGTGAGAGCGCCGAGGCGCGGAGGATGTCCTTGGCCTTGAACTCGGTGATACGTGCACGCCGGAGCTGCGTGGCCAGCCGCTCCGCCTGAGCCGCGGCAAAGATCAGACTCAGGTAGGATTTCGCCGCGGCGTAGTCGTGATCCTCTGGCTGGTCGAGCCACTTGACCGGGCTCGATTCACGTGGCATGTGACCCCCGATGGACGCTCGCTGTGGGCCGCCGCTGCCTCGTACGGCGAGGCGGCCGCAGTCACGGCACGCTACGCGGGGACCCGAGGTCGCCGCCGCTCGCGGAAGGCGATCAGGTCGTGAATCCCGATCTCCCACTGCGAGACACGGGCCCCTTGCGCAGAGATCTCCTGCCGCGGCCCCGCATGAACCTCGGGGAACTCCGGGTCGAAGTCCCCGCTGAGCTGTTCGCGGAGGAACAACCGCTCCTGCACGTAGACCCGTTCGCCTTCCCGCCAGGCCGGCCAACCCAGATGATACGCGGCCTGCGGATGGAGCATATGCGTCAAGAACACGGCAACCGGCGCGCCTTTGATCAGGCGGTCGGCGGCCTCGACCCACTGCGCCGTGTAGTCACCAGGCGCCCAGTCGAACAGCGGGGCCTGGAACTCCTCGGTAAACCGGCCGAGCGTGAGCCGGCCCCAATGGAACAGTCGCTCGCCGTCACCTTCCGGCCGGCCGAGCAGCTCGATGTCGAACACGTCAATAGTCCTCCGGTGCGTCACTGAGTCTGGGCCACCGGCTCGCTGAAGCAGAGAATGTATCCGTCGAGGTCCTCGACGTAGAAGTCGATGCACGACCACGGCTGCCTCTCCAGCGGCTTCAGAATGCGGGCCCCGCGCCCTCGGAGCTCCTCGTACAGCATCGCCACGCCGGTGACGCTGAAGTAGGCATCCAGGTGCTCGTTCTGCTTGCGATGCGCCCGATCGCCGACCGTCTTGGGGGCACACTTGAGATGAAGGCCAAACCCGTCGCGGCTGACGCTGGCGTAGAACGAGTCGTAGCAGAAGTCGAGTCCGAAGCCGAGCCTGTCCCGGTAGTAGGCAATCGCGGCATCGATATCGTCCACCAGGAATTGCGGTGAGACGCCGGTGAGGCTCGCCGTTTGCGGAGCTGTTTCCGATGTCACCATCCCGACCTCCTCGTATGATCCGCTGCTGATCGAGTTTGCGGTTTCCTGGCATCGGGATGCAATATGAGCCAGCGTGCTGCCATCTCCGCCGTCACGATTCGCCAGCAACACGGAGGCTCGATGTCAGAGGTCGCCAAGCGCCACTTCATCCGCTCACAGGGCCTCGACGATGCCCTCGGCGCGTCCTGCGAGCACCAGTACTCCGCGCTCATGTTTCAGCCACGCGTCGTGGCCGTCGTCGTGCTGCTGGCGATCCTGCTCCAATCGGCCGCGTTGTTCCTGGTCCTGGCCGGCATTCTCTGGTGGAACGCCCTGGTGCCCTCGGGAAATCCGTTCGACGCGCTCTACAATCGGGCCATCGCCGCCCGCTGGGGCCTTCCCGCCCTTGGTCCGGCGTGGCCGCCCCGTCGGTTTTCACAGGGGATGGCCTGACGCTGTCGATGGCCCGCAGGGTCGCCTGCAGCTCAGGCCGCTCAGGCAAGCAGCGCCGCGAGCGCATGCGCCGGCCCGAGCGCGGCGGCAGCTCGCAGCACCACCTCACCGTCGGCGGCTCGGACGTCGAGTATGGCGTCTGGAAAGGTGATGAGCCAGCGCCGCCGGCTGCCCCGGAGCTCAGGCCCGGTACCTGCCGGGACCTCGTAGAATCCACCCTGCGGCAGCGAGCTCGCCTGTTCCGGGCCGTATGCCGCCGGCGGCGCGCCCCACGCGTACTGCTCCACGTGGTGAAACCGAAGCACCGCGCAATGATGAGGGTCCCGCGCGATCCGATACGCCAGCCAGAGCGTCCCGTCCGAGGAGAGCAGCGCTGGCGCAGGCGCCGTCACGCTCATGGCCGGCGGCTCGGTCCATTCTCGAAGCATCCTGCCAATCCCTCGCGCGCGGCCGGCCGCGATACACCTCGTCGCGTGACAGGTGCGGGGGAGCGCCACGTCGGCGCTCCCCCACGGTACCGACGCTCACCGGCACGTGAGCGTCGACGAGATCCGCTCCGCCGTGAGCGTACCATCAGGCGTGAGGGTGAGCCCGTACGTGGACCGCACGCTGAACGCCGTCCCGCCCGGCCCAACGTACTGCTGGCGGCCCGACGTCGTCCAGGTCGTTGCGCCGTTGCCGTACGTGCCGTCGGTGGTCTGGTCGACCGACGTGCCCACGAGCCGGTACACGGTCCCCGTCTCGGCGCCGAGGGCCCAGCTCCCCATGTCGTTCATGTGGACGCTCGCGAGGCTCCGCTCCCCGTTGCCCATCTGCGCCAGCATCACCCGCAGGCGGCCGCTGTAGTGCACCTCGACCGGCTCATCCAGGCAGTCGGTGATCACGTCACCGAGCGGCACCTGGATGGTGCCCTCGAGCAGGGCGCTGTAGCTGTAGACCTGCGCCGCCGAGGCGACGGCGTTCGAGCCCTCGACGGCGGCCGGGGCGGTCGGGCCGGCGGCATCGCCGCAGGCACCGAGGACGAGGGCGAGTAGGACAGGCGACGCGGCAAGGCGCAGGGTGCGGGCGAACATGCTCGAGCTCCTTCGGCGATGGTGGTCGGGAGTGTCTGCCTCCCAGATTCGATGTCGTCGAAGGACTCAACGTGCGGGACCGCGGACTCTTCTCACTGCCCAGGATGGGGCGGCCGGCCGGACCGGGTTTGCGGCAGTAGCCAACCACCTTTGAACCTCAAGACTTTCCCATGACGAACGTGAACCGCTGTTGGTTCTTCATTCGCACCGGCTGTCCCTGCTTGCGTGCCGGCGCGAATCGGGCGTGCAACACCGCCTGCACGGCCGGTCGTTCGAACAGGAAGTGATTGCTCCGAAGGACGTGGACCGAGGCGGGCTCGGCTCGCCCATCGACTCCGACCACATACTCGAGAACGACCCGTCCGTCGTACCCCAGACCGCGTGCTGCGTCCGGGCACTTGGGCGGCGGCATACGAATTACGCGGGCAGGAGCATCGACCTCGGTCTCGGAAAAGACTGGGCCGTCGGGCGCCGGTGCAGCCGTCGAGAGTGGGCGCTGGCATGCTAGCATCAGGACAGCCGAGGCGATGAGAGTCGTCCAGTGCGGCAGGTGCATACGGGACTCCTCGGGCTCACTCTGGTATCAGCGAACGATCAGCCGACCCTTGAGCTTCTTCACGGGTGTCGCTGGCATTTGCGGCTTAGCCGACCGCGGCTACCCCAGCGCCCCTGGCTTACTCCACTGCCAACCTACAATGCCGCCCACAAGCACGCCGGCGAGGATCGAGGCGCCTGGGTGGGAGTCGAGTCCATCCACCGCCACCGTGACCGCGCTGTAGACGGCCGGGCCAACCACTACACCGAGGACAAGCCCTCCCAGCCTTCCCCAGAGCAGGGGGCGGACGACCGCGAACAACAGCCCGCCTATCAGGCCTCCCAGGTAGTACCCGCGGATCACGGACCAGGTTGACACGTGGTACGTGGGATTCCAGTCCGAGCCCCGAACGAGCGCAAGCACCCCGACGAACGCCGAGAACAGAGTGGCCAGGCCGAGGCCATAGAGCATGCCCCAACGGAAGCTGTGCGTGATGTTCGGGTCGCGGCGCATGGCTCTCCTAGGCTGCACCTGCGCGTTCAGGCGGTCCGCGCTTCCCACCAACCCAGCGGCCGGTCCTGACGATCGTAGACGTTCCCATACGTCCAGCTCGAGCCGCCCAGCTCCGCGACGGCCGCGTCCAGCTCCGTCTCGACCCGCGCAAACCCCGCGCTGACCGGGACGGTCAGAATCCGAAGCCTGGTGTTCCCGCCATCGAGGTAGCCGCCCAGCGATGTGGCCGCTCGACTGAGGCGCTCGTCAGTCTGGACGGGCGGTGGCTCGGGAACATAGACCCAGATGCACAACTGCCCTCCACGCCGAATCATGCGGTACCCCGTCGGGTCGGCCGGGGCGAGCTCCAGCTCATCGCCCGCCGCAACGCCCTCGACCAGTCCTGGAGAGGCCAGGAGCCGATAGCGGCCCCCGCCGAGCGGCTCTGCGGGCACGACCTCCTCCACCGTCCGCTGCCCGGAACGGTCGAGGGCTGGGAGCCGGATCTCGTTCATCGACATAGCGGGTGGGTTAGACGGCGCGCGCGACCGGTGCCGGGGCCAGGTCCGTCAGCTGCACCATGATGGCGGTCAACCCGGTGTCGCTGCCCTTGGCATGAACCTCCCCACGGCCGATAAACGCTCCCCGCCCGACACCGAGCGGCCGCGGCACCCCGTCGCCACCGCTGACCCAGCCGCTGCCGGCCACCACCAGGAAGAGCTGACCGAAGGTCGCTTCGTGAGGGCCGATGGCCCCGCCGGGCTCTATGCGGATGCAGTAGACATGACCCTCACCTCGGCCCTCGCCCAGCGGGAGTGCATAGGCCTCGTGGCTCTCGTAGACGGAGATCGCCGCCTCGTGACCGGGTGTGAAATCGAGTAGCTGCATGGGCTGTGCTCCAAGCGAGACCTCGGTGGCGTCCGCCTGACATCCGCGCTCAGGCGGCAACTAGCTCCTGACCTCACGTATGAACCGCACCAAAGCCTGAAGTAGCTGAGCAAACCGATGCTCCTGCGCGGCGTCCGCTCCACGAAACAACAGCCATACGGAGTTGATTTCCAGCTGCACGGCAGGCACACCCATGCCAGCTACCCATTTCGTGACTGTCTGATTGGCGGAAGCCGCGAAGCGATCTTGGGAGAGGTTGGGGATTCCTTCGTTGCGTAGCGCTTCTGCGAGCCCGAGCAGAAGATCCGTGCGCCCGCGGAACGATTCTCCCCCCATGGTTCCGAAGTCGACATCGTAAGGCCTGCGCCAGTGCGATGCGTGCAGATCGATCACCAGCACCGGGTGGAGGCTATCGACGAGCGCGCGCAAGCGCCTCTTGAAGTCATTGTCATCGTAATAGTTCGGATCAACAGGCGAGCGGTAGGCTGTATACAAGACGCTCGAGCCGGTCAGCCGTCCTAGTGTCACCGCCAGCGACCCGGAGCCAGCGTCCGCTTGCTTGATTTGACCTTCGCGGATCTGCGATGTTGCATGCGGAGCCACCAAGAGCACCCTGCCCGTGTCCAGCATCACCCTGAACCAATCTGCCTCCACGGGTGGGACCGAGTCGTAGCGAGTGGCGAGGCTGCTCTCTGCGGCGACCGCTTGAGCGACATCACCCGGTTCGATGACCGCGCGCGGAAAGACCCCCCTTGGCTCCTCCGGCCCTGCGGCCGGAGCCGGCGTGGATGCTGCTCGAGCGCAGGCGAGCATCAGGCTACAGATGACCGTCGATATGATGCACTGGAGAGCGGCGGGGATCAGGCGGCTCGCTCCCGCCGACACTCCACGCAGACCAGTCGCTCCGCGAGCAGCACCCGCCAGCCTTGGAGCCACCCGTACAGATGCCGATCGCAGAGAATCCGGCCACACTGGGCACAGATCCCGCCACTCGATGGCGAGAATCGCGTCGAACACTTCTTGCACGTTAGAGCGGCGGTGGCTGTCATTCCGAGCCTCGAGCAGAGATGGTGGCGCGAGCGCGAGTCTGCCTGATCCATTGCAGACGTACGCTGCGAGACGCGGACCTGCGCGCACCACATGATGTCGGTCGGGAACAGGTCCAATCTGCTGCCGGCCGGCCTCAGGCCGTCAGGCCCAGTTTGCGACAGCAAGGGGCCAAAATGCGACAACCGCGTTCCAGTATGATACGACTGAGAGCCTCCAAACCACCCTCACTGCCGCCAGGCGCTTCGCCTGGTGAAGAAGTACCCCGCCACGCACCAGTCGTACGCCGCGCAGAAGCCACCATACGCGAGCGGAATGTCCGTGAGCTGGCCGGCGCCGCCAGACGCGGAGCCGAGGTGCACCGCCGCCTCGTGCACCAGGTCCCAGGCCCCATGGAGCGCGTAGCCCAGGATGAGCAGCGCGGGAAGCCGGAGTCCCAAGAGCCCGAGAACGGTGAAGACCGCGACCGCGTAGGCTTCGGGCCGGAGCGCGGAGGAGTCGCCGAAGTACCCGACGAAGACCACATACATGCCGGCGACCGGAATGAGCAGCAGCGCAAAGAAGACCTGCTCGACGCGAGGCGAGAACCGCGACCTGGTGATCGTCACCGTGCCGATGGCAGCCAGCACGCCAATCACGACGTACCACGAGATGATCACCGTCAGCGCCATGGCTGCGTCCCGGGATGAGTCATTGGGTGGTCATCGGGCCCGGCGGGCGAGCACGAAGGCGGCGGTCAGAAGCAGGTGGATCACCAGGAACAGCTTGGCCTGTGGGCGCGCGCTGCCGCTGAACACGCCCCAGATGTCGTTCGCGGTGACGCAGGCGAAGCCGACGATGTTGCCGGTGACGATCGCGTTGCGGGTCGCGGACGGCTCGGCGTTTCGCGCCAGCCAGTTCATGACTGCGATCCCCACCATCGGACCGCCCAACAGCCGGAAGAGGGTGAGCAATGCGGGTGACGCGTCGGGGGGAATGGCGTCGACGCCGAACTGCCGGGGCACGAGCATCAGTCCGATGCCGAGCAGGCCGAGGTAGATCGCCGAGACCGTCAGGACTGTCTTGAGCTTCATGCGTGCGGTAGCCTCCGGGGTGCAGCGCTGGCGGCATAGCTGAGCCGTCCGCGAACGATCCGCGCCGCGGCCGTGTACGGGTGCGGCGCCGTCGAGCCTGGTCCCAGGATGTGGATGACGTCGAACCGGTACCAGCGGAGCACATCAGCAATGAGCCCGCGGTGACACCGCCACCACACCGCCTCGGCGCACATGACGGCGCTGCGGAGCCCGCACGCCAGGTTTACCAGCCGGTCCAGCCCCTCGGCGAAGGCTTCCGTCATCATGTAGTCCGCGTAGCCGCGGAAGGCTGCGCTGCGCCACGCCGTGTTCGGTGAGTCCGCTCTCGGCGAGCGCCGGCCGCCAAGCTCCGGCAGCCACTGGTAGACGAGCCCGTGCAGTTCGAGCGCCTCTGCGAGTGGCTCCCGGGCGAAGTGGGGCCATCGCCGAGAGCAGGGATAGCGCCGGACGTCGGCCACTGCCTCGATATCGTTCTGCGCGAGGATTCCGAGAAATTCCTCGAAAGGTCGCGTAGAATGCCCGATCGTCCATACGGATTCAGCCATTTCTACCTGTATAGCCCCTGCTTGCGCTCACGATCCCATTCACGCCGCCTCGATCACTATGCCGGACAACGGCGTGCTCCCGACGACCGCCCACCGGCCGCGTGCTCGATCGCTTGGGATACCTGATCCGCCATCCAGGCCCCGCCCCGCTCGGCGAGCTTGGCCGCGAGCTCGGGGGTCAGCTCGATGCCCTTGAGCTCGACGATTCGATTGCTGATGACCAGGGTATCCCGGACCCGCACCACCTGGGCTTGGAGATCGGTCACCCATGGGCTCGCCCGGTTCAGCCGGGGGATGATCACCCAGTCCGCCTCCGATGGGCCGACGAGGTGCACCGCCACGTCCGGGTGCGCGTAGAGATACCCCGCTCCAAGCTCGGCCGCCGCCTCCGCCGCGGAGTCCACTGGCACGACCTGGTAGCCGCAGTCAGTGGCCAGACGCTGGCGCAATGCGTCGCCGAGGACCCGGAGCCGATTCGGAAGGTCCGGGTTGGGGGGCTGGTTCGCCAGATTGTTCAGCGCGATGGTCAGGACCGCGACGCGCACGGGGGGTGAAGGCGCGAGGCTGATGCCCAGGGCCAGCGGCAAGATTCCGATAAGGGACAGGTAGCGTGCCGGTGTCAACGGACCTCCTGAGATAGGCTCCGGCCCTTCATGGGGCACTCACCACGAGTGTCTCCGCCTGGACCATTCCGGGACGGCTCCCACGCGCCTCCGCCGCCCTCGACAGCACCTCTAGCGCCGTACTCGGTCCGTCGGCCCCGGCTTGCGCGCGTACCCGATGTAGGAGACCGAGCTGTCGGAGCTTTCGCCCACATCCATCTCCCGGACAGCGGCCGCATGGCTGAGAAGGCCTCGCTTGCGCCGGCGCAGGGTTCGAACCAGGCGGAGCGGGTTAGCCCGAGGCTTGAGCCCGGTCAGCCCGCCCGGCACAAGACCCTGGTGCTTCAACTCCTGCCGGAGCTCGGCTGGGCGAATGAACATATGCCAGTCATGCAGGCGCGGCGGCATCAGGGCGGTCCACCGCCACTCTTGCAGCAGCTTGATCATGATCAGCCGGCTCCGGCGGGTGCGGTTGATGGTATCGTAGAAGTACGTTCCCCCGGGCCTGAGCACGCGAGCGGTTTCCGCGATGACCCGCCGCCAGTCGGTCACATGCTCCAGCACATCACAGCAATACACGATATCGAAGCTTTCGTCCCCGAAGGGGAGCGCCTCCCCCACCGCACACTGGTACCCAATGGCAAGCCGTTGACCGGCGGCACGAGCCCGGGCCGCCGCCAGCGACTCGACGGATGGGTCCACTCCCATGACAGCGCAGCCCAGGCGGGCGAACTCCTCTGCCAGCAACCCCCCGCCACAGCCGATATCCAAGGCGCGTAGGCCGGCTGGTGGCAGCCGCAGCTCGTCAACGAGCACGCGCCGCATGTAGCCGAACCGTGCGGGATTGAGGGCGGCCAGCGTGTGCAGCAACCCGCTCTCGTCCCACCAGCCTTCGGCCATCCGATCGTATATCGCGTTGTCTACAGGCATCAGCACCGACGCCAGGGTGTGATATCACGGGGAATCTACCTGGACGGAATCTCGCAGCTCCGTGCGCGGGTTCGACAGCGGCGCCGCTCTGGAGTCCCGGGCAAAGTGAGAACGATCGCCGGTTCCGCTCGTCATTCCCTGGGGTTGGCCGCCTCGACCGGGGCTGGCCCGCGCCGGCGCCAGCGCCGCGCACATACTCAGAGCCTTCAGGTCCTTTCCCATTGGAGAGCCTCATGCCCCGTTCCGCGTCCCGGCTCGTCACGATCGGTTTCCCCCTCCTGCTCGCCGCCTGCGGCGACGAACCCGTGCCGCCCAGCGCGCCCAGGGCGGAGATCACGGCGCCCGCCCTTCGGGTGACGGCCCAGGCGGCCAACCACCTCCGGCTCCAGATCAAGGACCGAGCGGCGAACGCCAGCTTCAGCAGCGTGGACCCGTCGGGATGCGTGGAGACGTTCGTGTTCGTGTTCGGCTCGAACGAGACGTTGAAGGAAGGGCCCGGGAAGCCGGGCACCGGACCGCTCGCCGTCGTCCAGCTCTCCCAGTTCGACTTCTGCAACAACACGTTGGGGGAGTTTTTCGGCATCGCCGAGGATGCGGCGTTCGAGGTGAGCAGGAAGCTCGACCAGGCGCACCTCAAGGCGACGGTTCCCGGATTCGTCGACGAGACCGGGGTGGAGACCTCGGCGGTGGTAGACCTGACCTGGACCGGCGCGGGCGAGCTCTTCAGCGAAACCGATCGCTCGCGGGTGAAGTTTCCCGGCTCGATGCTGACCCAGTGGTTCAAGGGCACCTTCCGCGCCGCGCAGATCTCTGGCACGGTGACGGTGGGCAAGCAGAATCTCGCGGCCGATCCGCTGGACGCCCTGATCATCCGCGCCACGCAGGGCAGCCTCGAGGTGGTGCGGACGCGGTAGGCGATCTCGCGATCAATACGGGGCGACGTCGTCGAAGGCGACACCCGCGCGATCCTTTCGAGATCCCGGATGTGGCTGAGACGACGATCGCCCCCGGTCCTCTCCCGAGGACCTGCCTACCCGCGCACAGCCGCTTCGATGGTGGCGATATCGATCTTCTTCATCGGCAACATCGCCTCGAACGCCCGCTTGGCCGCGGAGCCACCCCTGGCGAGACTCTCGGTCAGCACCCGCGGAGTGATCTGCCAGCTCACGCCCCATTTGTCCTTGCACCAGCCGCACTGGCTTTCCTGCCCGCCATTGCCGACGATCGCGTTCCAGTAGCGGTCGGTCTCGGCCTGATCGTCGGTCGCGACCTGGAAGGAAAAGGCCTCGCTGTGCTTGAAGTGGGGCCCGCCATTGAGGCCGATACAGGGTATGCCCGCGACGGTGAATTCGACAATCAGGACATCGCCCGCTTTGCCGTCGGGATAGTCAGCCGGCGCACGGTGGATGGCGCCGACGCTGCTTTGCGGAAAGGTTTTGGCGTAGAAGCGCGCGGCCTCCTCCGCATCGTGGTCATACCACAGGCAGATCGTGTTCTTAGCCATTGTGATGAACTCCGCTTCCGATCAGAGAGAAAACTGAACAGCCCGCACCCAAGCAAACGGAGCAGGGATGAGCCCACGTGAACGCAGCCGGCCACCCCCGCCTGCCGGCCCCTTTGCGGGTCAGGCGGCAACCTGCTTCAACTCCACACTGATTACCCGGATGTCAGCGCTCCCGACATTCTCCAGCGAGTGCGGACCCAGGGCCTCCGACCAGAGAACCGAGGCTGGCGCAGCCAGCCCGGGGGCCGATCGGGAATCGAGGATGACGGTGCCCTGGGCGTCGCGTCGGATGAACGCGCTCCAGCTGAGCACGTAGAGCACGCTCGGCCAGCGGTGGGTATGCACTGGCACAAGCTCACCCGGGCCAATGCGGGTGTCGAGCACGCGCACTCGGTCGTTTTCCAGCAGGAGCGTATGATGCCGGGGCGCCGCAGCCAAGGCGTCCAGTTCCGCCGGCCACGGCCACTCCGAAGCGATCGACGTCTGGGGGGTCATTCCGAGCCATCCTCCTGTGCGTGCCACATGGCCGCGCCTCGGGCTGGCATCTACTTGAACTTCACCTTCGCGATCTCCGGGTTCGGCGTGAACCCGTCCCCGAAATCCTCGACGTCCATCAGCTTGCGGATCTCGATCACTACCTCGCTGTTCGGGCAGATTCTCGGCGCGCGCTTGACCCACTCGATCGCTTCTTCCTTCGATTGCACCTTGATGATCGAGAACCCTGCGACGAGCTCTTTCGTCTCGGTGAATGGGCCGTCGATGACGGTGCACTGGTCGCCGCTGAACTTCAGGCGCGCGCCCTGCGAGCTCGCGGTGAGCCCCTCGGCGGCGAGAAGGACGCCAGCCTTCACGGCCTCCTCGTTGTACCGCTGCATCGCGGCGAACGCTTCTGGCGTCGGGGGTGGGCCCGCTTCGGATTCCTTCGTTGCCATGCCCATGACGATGAAACGCATTGCGCTCTCCTGAAGTCGGTACATGCCGGTTGCCGCGCCTTTCGCGGCCTCACTAACACGTCGAACGAGACCGGTCAAAATCGACACGAGCCTCGAGAAAGCCGTCAACTGGCGGGGTCCAAAGAACTTGGCGTCATCCCGAGGAGGTCGCCCTCCGCGGGGTTCAGGCGCCGCACTCGCGGTCTCCGTCCGTGCACGCCAGACTCAGCGAGACAAGTCCCAGATTAACAGGTCCGCTTGTCGCTCCGGCGTGTGCGCCAGCCAGAAGGTCTGCGCCGGAATCACGGCTTCGTAGCGCCGCATGGGCTGGTCGTCTTCTGGCTGGGAACCCTGTACTTGTACACTGACCGCGGCGTAGCGCGGCACATTGTCGAACCGGTAGCGACCGGACTCATCGGTCTGGGTGCGGGCGATCACGACCGCACGCCTGGCCGGCGGCCCAAATGGGGCCACGGCTTCATCCCATCGGCGAAGTTCGACCGTAACGCCGCGCGCGCGCTCACTAAAGCCACCTCTGCGCTCCTGCCGGGCCAAACCCATCGCAGGATCGACGTAGACGTAGCCCCACACGATCGCGGTCGCCTTCGGATCGATCCGCATGTCGCGCGGGGTAGTTGAGGGTTCAGTGCCTCCAGTGCAGCCGAGGACCACCAGAAGCGCGGCGGCGCTTCCCCAGGCAATCGGCCAATTCCGACGAGGCCTTCGGAGCAACGTGGTCATTGAACTCCTTCGAGGCGCCTGAGCACCCTCCTCATCGAGGATGCGCTCGGCCGGCAGTACCGCCGGCGCTATTAACCACTGTCACCTATGTCTTCGGACTTAACTGTCACCCATGTCCTGGACTGTTCAGCGTGCACCGATGTTCAGATCAGATCTGCCTCTCGACCCGGCGCTCCAGGCGAAAGGCCCAGACGGCGAGCGCTGCCGGGATGAGGAGGCCGACGACGGAGAGCCAGAGCGGCACGACCCATCGGCCTAGCTCGGCCGGCACGCGGTACAGGAGCCGAAGAAGGTGGCCCAATGCGATTAGACCGAACAAGGTACCGGAGACTCGCAGATAGTACTTCATTGGCTGTCCCTTCCAGGTGGGCGACCGCTTCGCGCTTGTCGGCTGCCTTTGCGGGTCAGGCACCGCCCGTCCCGATCGGCGCGATCGGATAGGCGCCCACCCGGCTCAGGAGGTCGCGCAACGCCTCCAAGTGGTCCGGCTCGAGATACTCGGCGATCCCGCCAACCGATACCAGCACCTTCTGGCTACGCAACGCAGTGGCCAGCTGGTGCGGGGCTTGACATCGCGTGTCCCCGATCTCATTTAGGAGCCCCAACACTAACCCCTTCTCTCGGAGGGACCGATGTATATCATGGTCCAGCACACCATCTCCGAGCCGGCCGTTTTCTGGAACGCGGCTGACCCGACCACCATCTCTCCACAAGTGAAGCTGCACCACACCTTCCCGACGCCGGATGGCACCCGGGCAGTGTGCATCTGGGAAGCGGACTCGGTCGATACGCTCCGCGACTTTCTGGAGCCTCTCCTCGGACGCGTGAGCCGAAACGAGTACTTCCCCGTGGAAAATCGCGAGGGCTTCGCCCGGCCGTCGCGCGTTCCCCAGGCGACGACCGCCGGCTCCTCGGTTCGGTAAACCAGCTCCGTCTGGCAGGATTCCAGGCCTTGGGGTACTCCCGAGGCCTGCTGCGTTTCTGCTGCATGCGCGGGTTAGGCCGCACGCGGCCAGGCGGACGGGCAGGTGGTGTGGATATGCGGTCGGGAATCATTCGGCCGCTGTGAGCGTTGCATTGTCGAGGGCGCTGACCGACGGCGCCACGGAACCAATCCATGCGCGAAGGACAAACAATGCACCGGCACTTTCTTCGGCCCACGACCTGGGCTCTGATGTTCGTGGCCACTTCGGCCCTCACTGTCACCGACCCGCCAGTCGGCGAGCGTGCACTCCTGGGGTGGACGCCTCCCTACACGGCGCGGACCAGTAACCTTCGACTGGCACGTCATGGTGGCCCGCTTAGCGCCGAGCGAGCCCTTTTGGGCAAGCCCATCGCTGATGAGGCACAGGCCGCTGCCGACGAATCGATCCAGATTCGGCCACACCCGATCGAGGGTTCAACGGCGTTGCTAGGCCGGCCATAGAGGGCGGTCGGTTTGCGTGATGCGCGCACCTGCGCGGTCCGATGGCCAATCCTGCGACCCAAAGCCGCCACAGCTTGGGTCTCCGCCTTCTCATTGAGGCTTCAGGAACCTGAAGTAGAAGGCTGCGAAGACCAGGACGATCCCTACGTTCACCGTCAGGCGCTCCCAGAACCGGTGCTTGAAGAATAGGACATCGATCGCGACGATAACGGCTGCCATCGAGACTGCGTAGACCGCGGTGATGGCCTGCGTTCGCATGTCAGCTCCCTTCGAATTGCTCGGCGCTCCCAAGGCTGTGACATAGAGCAGGTCGGGAAGCGGCGTCATGAACGTTCCCTCGCATGATGGTCAGGCGGTTCGGTGGCACTTATGGTTGCCGAAACCGCCAAATGCCGGCCGTGTTGTGGTTAGCGTCTGAATACCCGCCAGCGATGAAGACGTCGCCTCCCCCGAGAGGTGCTGCAGCGGCAAAGCGGAACGCATGGGGGAAGCCTCCCGCCACCGCGCGGAAGGTCCAGCTTCCGGCATCGAGCAGCTCCGCGACCTCTGCGCCGGACGGGACGAGGACATCGCCATGGGGCAGCAAGACCGACGTCCCCGCGATCTTGTATCGCCGATGGGCCATCCTCGGCCCGTCCTCGAATCTGGCCGTCCGAGGATCGTAGATCTCGGTCGTCGCGTAATACACGCGATCGGTCCTGTCCGCCCCGCCGATCACCAGGACACGGCCATCCGCCAGCTTGATCGCGTCATGCTTGTGCCGCGCCGTGCCGAGCGTGCCCGCCGGCTCGAATCGACGGGTTTGCGGCGAGAAGGCCTCCGCGCTCGCGTACACCTCCATGTTCTGCCGGCGCCCGGCATGCCCACCGACGATGAGCACCCGCCCGCCATCGAGCAGTGTCGCCGTATGACTCTCGCGTGGCACGGCCATGGAGCCGACGCGTTCCGAGCGTCCGGTCTCAGGATCGTACAGCTCCGCGGTACGGAGGAACGTCCAGCCTCGACCAACCCCGCCGACGAACAGGACCCGGCCGTCGGGCAGGAGCGTCGCCGTGTGTCCGCTGCGCCCCTCGGTGAGCGAACCCGCCGGTCGAAAGCGCCTGGTTGACGGATCAAAGACCTCCACGGACGCGAGATATTCCCCGTTGTAGCCTCCGGCGACGAGTACGCGACCATCACCGAGCAGGGTGGCGGTGTGGCCGACTCTGCGCTCGGTCAGCGGGCCGAGTGGCTGCACGCTATTGTCGGCGGGGTCGAAGAGCTCGACAGTGGCGAGGCTGCCGCCCCCGTCCGCCATTCCTCCCACCACCAGGACCTGCCCGCCTGGAAGCGCGGTCGCGGTATGTGCCGCTCGAGCAGTTCGCAGGGTGGCCACCTGCTCAATCGATTGTGGGTGCTCGGCTGGATCGGGCGCGGACGGCGCGGGGATCGCCAGGCACGCAAGGCTGGCCATCCGTAGGAGGGTGATGAACGACATGGTGCCTCCACGCTTCAACTGACGCGGTTCAGGCAGCTCCGGCAGGCGCCGCAGGGTCCTGGCCATAGTAGCGGCGTAAGGCGTCGTACAGAGCCGGACGCTCTTGCTGTAACTCCGCTGGCCGCTCGAAGAAGCTCTCAGTGGCCACCGCGAAGAATTCAGCCTTGTTCGTAGCGCCGTAGTGGTCCAGCACCCCTTGCCTCTCAGCCACTGCCTCGCTCACGAGCTGGTCGAAGTTCATTTCCAGCATGGCAGTCCAAGACGCCAGGGCCGTCGCGTCGGGGAGACGGGGCGTACCATCAAACTGTCCGCTCGTCGCGTCCAGCTGATGGGCAAACTCGTGCAACACCACGTTCTCCCCATCAGTCGGGTCCTGCGCGCCGGCCTCGGCACTATCCCATGCCAGGATGACTACACCCTGCTTCCACGACTCTCCAAGTGCGGGAGCGTCCTGGTCGCCGGCATCGGCCGACGGCGTCCAGCTGAAACGCCGTGGCTGAAAGGTGCCGGGATAAACCAGAATGTTGCGGAGGCTCGGGTACGGCTCCCCCGGCTGCTCGAGGACCAGGAGACACGCGTGCGCAGCGATAACGACCTGCATCTCTTCAGTCAGCCGAAGACCACCGCAGCCTTCCCAGCGACAGCCGTGGATGAGGTATTGCATCTTCTGGAGCAGGCGCTCGCGCTGGACGGATGTAAGCCGGTGCGTGAGCGGCACCCGCGTGGTCAGAATCGACGTCCAGAAGCCGGGCACGGGGGGGTAGGCAGATGCTCGAGGGCGAGGACCAAGCAGCAGTCGCAGCAGTGCAGCGCGGCCGACAGCAAAGGCCCCGGCAAACATCCCGCTCGCGATCAGCATGACCAGAAGCCGGATTAGCACGTTATGGTGGGCCCTGATGGTTCAACGACACTTGGCATCCTGTACGCGACGGCACCCGGAACAAGCTGCAACGTCCGCCTCTCATAGGCAAAGGCCTCGGTTTCCCTATTGCGCGCCGTCTGCCCTTGCAGTATACTGAACCGCATGGTTCACTATCAGCCAACCCACCTGGATTCCTCGTTCGCCGCGCTCTCCGACGCCACCCGGCGTGGCATTCTGGAGCGGCTCGGGCGGGGGGACGCTTCGATAACGGAACTTGCCGGGAAGTTCCAAATGACCCTCACCGGCATGAAGAAGCACATCGGTGTCCTGGAGCAGACGGGGCTCGTCACCACGGAAAAAGCCGGCCGCGTGCGGACCTGCAAGCTCGGCCCACGCCGGCTGGAGGAGGAGGCGGCGTGGATCGAAAGGTACCGCCAGCTCTGGCACGCGCGCTTCGAGGAGTTGGACAAGATCATTGAGGAACTGAAACGGACCGAAAGAGTCCATCCCCGGCAACGGAGAAAGTGAGTCAATCCTAGTGAACAACCCCACGACGATAGAACGAAAGTCCGAGCGTGAGCTGGTCATCACGCGAACCTTCAACGGCCCCGCGCATATCGTGTTCGAGGCCTGGACCAAGCCTGAGTTGATCAAGCGCTGGTGGATGCCGAAGTCGGTGGGAGCATCGTTCATTTCCTGCGAGGTCGATGCTCGTACGGGGGGGACCTACCGCTTCGTGTTCAGTCACCCTGCCTTCGACCAGCCTATGGCGTTCTTCGGCAGGTATGTCGAAGTGACGCGCTACTCGCGCATCGTGTGGACGAATGAGGAAAGTGCCGATGGCGCCCTTACCACCGTGACCTTTGAGGAAAACGGCGGCAAGACGCTCCTGGTCCTCCACGAACTCTATCCCTCAAAGCAAGCCCTGGATGACGCTATCGCATCTGGAAGCACGAGCGCGGCACCCGAACAGTTCGAGCAGTTGGACGAGACTCTCGCCACGTTGGTGGCTTCTGAGAAAGCGCATTCTCGAGCCTGAGCACGGTCGCGGCGAGCCGGTGGTGTTGCTTCACGGTGCGTTCATGACCATCACCAGCCCGCTGGTTACGCTGCGCGCGGCAAGAGCGCTAACCCGCCGAAGAGTCCGCCGGCGCCGGCCCCAGGTGGAGCGCCAGCATCTGCCACCCGAGGGGGCCCCCACGAACGTACACCGCCGTGTAACGGCGCCGAAGCTCGGTTCGTTGGCCCTTCAATGTGAAGGCCCATTCGGCCACGCCGGTGATTACTGCAGCGTCCTTCCGGAGCTTGACGTCGACCGCCTTGGTCCGAAAGAACTCCATGACAAGGTCAGGGGCCCGTCGGACGTCAGCCACCTCACCAGCCT
Source organism: Gemmatimonadales bacterium (assembly GCA_035278325.1). Lineage (GTDB taxonomy): Bacteria > Gemmatimonadota > Gemmatimonadetes > Gemmatimonadales > GWC2-71-9 > CAVVWJ01. The sequence goes on from DATEJD010000085.1 coordinate 32,254, forward strand.
TGGTCTTGAGTCGACCGGCGCTACTCGTGACCACCAGGTCGTTCGCGAAGAGCGCCTCAGCCACCGCCGTGTCATGAGTGGCATATGCCTGAGCCCACGCGCGGTCCAGCGCGTGCAGTGAGTCCCGTGCGCTCGGCGCCTGGGCCTGAGCGGTGGCGCCCGCAAAGATGAGAAGAGTCCCCGCCCAATATCGGTGTCGGATGATCATCCTCCTTAAGCCGAGCGTGCGCTTGAACGCACTTCCTGCCCACTCCGGCCTGTCGGCTGCATTTGCGGGTTAGGCGGCAAGCCGCGCCGAACCTTAAACCTTCTGTGGGGCCACCATGTTGGCATCCCGAAAGATGACCCACCGGCCATCGGGCTCGCGCCGCAGCACCGACAACGCCGGGCCGCTCGACTGCGTGGGGGCACCCTCATCCCCTGGCTGGAGCTCCAGCGTCAGCTGGTTCCAGCAGTACGCCCAATCGCCGAACACCCGCACTTCCTGAATCTCGGCGGTGCCCGTTACTCGTCGCTGCCCTTCCATGGCACGGGAAGCGGCCGCAAATCCCTCCCGGCCTCGCATGGGAGGTCGGCCGGGGCCGAGGAACACGACGTCCTCAGCCATAAGCTCTAAGACCCGGGGCAAATCGCCCTGCGCAGACGCCTCCATCCAAGTCGCGACTAAAGCACGAATTGCCTGTTCGTCTCGGTCCATCGGTTCGTCCTTCCTAGAATCGGAGTCGGTCTGGCGAGAAGGCTAGCCCTGGCCCACTCCGGCCTGTCGGCTGCATTTGCGGGTTAGGGCAGCACGCCACCGGGATCCTAGGGCACGCGGAACTGCGCGTACATTCCATGCTCGTCGTGTGGGCGTCCGTCGCCTGCGTCACGCACGCGGCAGACCGCGCTGTACCTACCCGGCTCCAAGTAGACGTCGATGAGCATGGTGCCACCGGCCGGCAGATCGGTTGTGCCGCCCCACGGCACGACAGGAGGCGGACCCTGCTGGGTGTTCATCCACCTGATGAAATCTTGCGAGCTTTTGCCCGGCGCGAGCCGTGACAGAATCAACTCGTGGCGCTGGTGACCGAGGTTGCGGACCGCGATGCGGTGCCACCCACGGCTTGGCGGGCGCGACCACGTGAACCCGTACTCGCGCAACGTGACCGTCAGGTCGGCCGACGGCCACGCGATCGCTGGGCCGCCCGGCGGCGTCACGATCAGGTCCTTCATCATGCCTTTGGCAAAATGGAGCGCTTGATCAGGGCTCTTAACGTGGCAAAAGGCCACGTAGTGACCCGGCTCGAGCAGGACCGTGCCGACAGCCTCGCCCCCAGCTGGCACGGCGTTCGGCCCGCCGACTGCGTGCATCCAGCCGGGGTGCGCTCCGCCAGCATGGAGCGCTCTGGAGACGTCCGCCAGGCTCTTCCCGGGCGCCAGCCGGTAGAGCATGAGATGATGGGGCTGCCGGCCTTCGTTGCGCAGGCGGAATGTCGTCAAGCCTGCGGACAGCGTGTCGGGCAGCACGAACGCGAACTCGTAAGTGAGGACGTCGACCACTCGCACCTTTGGGGGTCTAGGCGGCGCTGCTTGGCCTTGTACGGCGCCGATGACCGCGACGCCTCCGAGGAGCCCGAGCAGGATCGGGCGACAATTGTGGAGCATTCCTATCGGCCGGCAGGCTCGAACAATTCAATGGGATTGCCGTCAGGATCTTCCACCTGAATCTGCTTGCCGCCGGGACCGACCTCCATCTCGTTGCGAAGGCGCACGGCTTGGCTCTTGAGTTCACTAATGCATGCGGGCAAGTCCTTCACTTGAAGCACCACCCGGTTCCATCCTCCGGGCTCTTGCCGACCACCATCGGGCATCGGCCGAGAGCCGGACGCCCCCGGACCACTGAGAATCAATTTGAGCTCACCGATCGACACCTGCCCGAAAGCCGGCAGGTTCTGTTGATCCACATTGAACCCCAGGACTTTCGTATAGAAGGCAATCGAGCGTTGAACATCTTTGACCTGATATCTCACGCCCCAAAGGCCTAGCACCAAGGGCTGTGTCTTCGTTGGCGCCATCGTGTTGTCCTCGCTCTCGCTTCCGTTGTTCGGCCTCTAGGAGGGTGACGCCCGAGCGGACCGCCGGCCCACCTGGCCTGTCGGCTGCATGTGCGGGTGAGGCGGCACCGCTACTCGATGCGGGCCACCACCTCCGTGGTCCATGGACAAAAGCGGTTCCCGGCTACGACGTCCCGTGGGCACCCGTCACAGAGCTCTATGGTGACCGAAGAGAAGACAATCGACGACGGATCGTAATGCCACTCGTAAGGCGGATTGTAACCTCCGCTACCCGCGAGGGTCAGGCCGCTGATGATCAGGCCCTCGCCGCGCCCGATCCGCTCGGTCGCCTGGGCGACGACAGCCGGCTCTACAATCCGCACATGAAACGCCTGCCCGGCCGGCGAACCCTCTGACCCGCGACAAGCCATCACTTCAAAAAGGGCTCCGTGCGGCGGAATCGGCTGTGAGCCGGGCTCACTGGGGTCCGCGCACGAGGGCGCGATCGCCGCCAGACTCACTAGCAGAGCGCCCCGGATGGTTCTAACGCCTCTCGAGCACATGGAGACCCCCTGCGCGAGGTCGAGAAGGTCGATCCGAGATCGGACCCGTGAGTTACCAGTCGGCGAGGTTGAAAGCTTCTAGACGGCTTGCACCGCAGAGGTGCCGGTGGTGTCCGCCAACACTGGCAAATCAGCTGCAGGCCCTATCGGCTGCATGCGCGGGTTAGGCAGCGCGCTCACCGGCGCGTGGCCTCGTACTGCGCAAAGCGCTTCCAACCGCCCGCCCCGTCGGCGGCATCCAGGCGGATCGCCCAGGTTTCCGTGGCTGCGTCGTAGACGAAGGTATCGTGGAACGCTCCACCCGGATACGGAAAGTCCAGAATCAGCGAGTCACCAGCGGCCACACCAGTAGCCGGCGGCACGGAGTAGGCGGCCCCAAAATTGTCGAGCCAATGCCCCAGGATCCGCCCTGAGAGAGTATCGGGGCCAATGAACACGCGAGCCTCGTACTGCGGAGGTGTGTGATGGACATCCGCCATGTGGAGCTCCACAAAGCGGTGCTGCAGAACCCAGGCGGCGTCAAGCCGATAGGTAACTGGGCGCCCGCCAACGGTGCCCGTCATCGTCCAGTGGCCAATCAGCTTCTCGAGCAACGGAACCGCTGGAGGCGAGGCCGCGGCCTGAGCAGGCAGGCGGCTCGCGCAACAGGCTCCGACTACGATGATAAGTCCGAGGTAACGCCGCATGTGAGCCCCAAGGAACGGGAGAAGCGGTCACGCCGCCTAACGACGGGCAAATCAGCTGCAGGCCCTCATCTCAACGCCCGCACAAACCTACGCGTCCTTTTACTCCGCCCTCAGCGTAATCGCCGGATCGAGCCGCACGGCCCGCCAGGCCGGCCCCCAGCAGGCAAGACCCGACACGCCGAGCAGGAGCACGACCACGCTGCCGTAGGTCACCGGATCGAGCGCCGGCAGCTCGAAGAGGAGTGCGGCGAGCGAGCGGCTGGCCGCCCATGCCAGCACCAGCCCGAGCATGACGCCCACCCCTGCCAGCGCCATCCCCTGGCGCAGCACCAGCGCCAGGATGTCGCGCGACGAGGCGCCCAGCGCCGAGCGCACGCCGATTTCGCGAGTGCGCTCGGCGACGCTGACCGACAGGATGCCGTAGAGCCCGATCGCGGCCAGCGCCAGCGCCGCGACACCGAAGGCCTCGAACACGACGAGCGCGAAGTGCCGGTCGGCCACCGAGGCTTCGACCAGGTCGCGCATGGTCGCGACCCGCATCACCGGCTGGTCTTTGTCCACCGACCAGATCGCGGCCCGCACGGCGGGGGCCAGCCTCGCGGGAGCCCCCCGCCCGCGAACCACCAGCGACACCTGCCGGTCCACCCAGTGCCACTGCGTGGGCGTCACGTACACCGCGCTCGCGGTCGAGAGGCCCAACGCCGTCTGCCGCACGTCGCCGACGACGCCGACGATCGTGTACCAGTCGCCCTCGGGATCGCCAAACCGAAGCCGCCGCCCCATGGGGTCGCCGCCGGGAAACGCGGCCCGCGCGAACGCCTCGCTCACCACGACCGCGCGTGGGCTCGACCGGCCGTCGTGCTCGTTCAGCAGCCGGCCGGCGCGGAGGGGAATGCCCATGGCCGCGAAGTAGCCGGGCGTGACCGCATAGCGAAGCGCCGAGCCGTCGTTCGCGGGATCGGCCTCGCGCTCGAGGTGCACGCCGTAGATGTCCAGGTCGCTGCTCAGCGGCAGCTGGCTCGTGTAGGCGGCCGCCGCGACGCCCGGCACCCTGCGCACGGCCTCGAGGCTCTGCTCGAGGAAGCGGTAGCGCACGCTGTCCGCGTCGTAGCGGTGGCCCGTGACCTGGACCTGCATCGTGAGGAGTGGCGCGTCGTCGAAACCCGTGTCCACGGCCAGGAGCCGCGACAGGCTCCGGAACAGCAGGCCCGCGCTCACCAGCAGCACCAGCGCGAGCGCCACCTCGGCGACCACGAGCGAGCCTCGGGTGCGCCGGTAGTCGCCCGCGAAGCGCCGGGAGTTCCGCTCTGCCCCGGCCGTGAGCGCCGGGGTCGATGCCTGGAGCGCCGGGACGATGCCCACGCCGATCCCGATGACGGCGCTCAGGCCGAACGCGAACCCGAGCACCGCGGTGTCCACCCGGATGGCGTCGAGCCGGGGGAGCCCCGCCGGGCTCAGCGCCACCAGAGCCTGGACGCCGAATGCCGCGACCGCGAGCCCGAGCGCGCCGCCCACCACCGCGAGCAGCAGGCTCTCGGTGAGGAGCTGGCGCACGAGCCGGGCTCGGCCGGCCCCGAGAGCCGCCCGCATGGCGAACTCCCCGCGGCGCTGGGCGCCGCGGGCGAGCAGCAGATTGGTCACGTTGACGCCCGCGATCGCGAGCAGCAGGAGGACCGCCGCGACGACGGCGAGCAGCGCCGGGCGCACGCCCTCCGTCACCTCATCGCGCAGCGAGGTCAGCCGCATCCCTGCGCTGAGGTCGGCCCACGGCACGCGCGGCAGCTCGGGCAGCGGCGAGCGAGCGATGGACGCGAGCTCGTCGGCCGCGGCGTCGTGGTCCATCCCGGACCGAAGCCGACCGAGCATGCGGAGGTGATGTCCCCATTCCCGACTGTCGGGCGCGAATGACTCGCCGTACTGGAGCGGCGCCCACACCTGCGCCGACGGCGCGAGGAGGTTCTCGAATCGGCCTGGCATCACGCCGATGACGGTGAATGGCGTATCGTCCAGCGTCACCGTCCGGCCCACGATGTCGCGGTCCGCGCCCAGCCGCTGCCACAGCGCATGGCCGAGGATGACCACGTCGGGGCCGTTCGGGCGATCGTCCGCCCCGGTGAAGTCGCGCCCGAGCAGCGGTGCCACGCCGAGGGTCCGGAAGTAGCCGGCGCTCACCCGCTGCCCGTCGAGTCGCTCGGGAACGTCGCGCCCGCCGAGGGTCGGCTGCCAGGCCTTGATCACGGCGAGCGAGGCGAAGGCGTGGCTGCGCTGCGCCAGCTCGCGGTAGGTCCCGTAGGTGATGTCGAGCCGGGCGCCGGCCGTGCTGATCTCCGAGATCGTCACCAGGCGCCCCGGCTCGGGATACGGGAGCCGCTCGAACAGGACGGGATTGACCGTGCTGAAGATGGCCGTGGCGGCGCCGATGCCGAGGGCCAGGGTCAGCACGGCGAGCGAGGTGAACGCCGCGTCCTTCCGGAGGCGCCG
>DATEJD010000086.1:0-3868 GCA_035278325.1 Gemmatimonadales bacterium
CTTGAAACTGCTCCAACACCCGCACCTGCACCCACCCGACCGGTTCACCCGCCCCGGCCTCACGCCGCAGGCCTCACGTCGCCGCCCGCGACCGGCGTCCCGCCCTGCTCCTGCGTCCCACCTTGCTCCTGCGACGGCCCCGGAGTCGGAGCGCCCGCAGGGTCCTGGCGCTCGGGCCGCCCGAAGACGGTGCTGGCGTCGAGCCACGCGCTCAGCAGATCCGGGTCGCCCTTGAACCGATGCTGGTTACGCGCATCCAGCAGGCGCACCAGCCGCAGCACCTCGGCGCCCAGCTCCTCGAGGACCGCCGTAGCGCTCTTCTGGGCGGCCCGTCCATCGTCGGCGTCCTGAAGGGCGACGTCGAACTGGTCCAGCATCTGACCGAACACCTGCATGACGGCGTCCGACAGACCGTACTGCGACAGCACTTCCTGATGCGAGACGACCGCGGCCTGGAGCCCCCGCGCGGCGGTCCGATGCGCGAGGTAGCTATGTCCCGTCGGCGCGTACCGGAGATCGGTCACCAGCTCCGGATGATCGCGCCCCGCCAGCGCGCCGAGCTCCACCAGATACGGGATCGGTCCCGCCAACATCTCCCGCCGGAGCCGGCGCTTCTCGACCGAGCCGCGGTGCCGCTTGATCCGGCCGGCACGCTGCCCGGCGATGGCATCCGCCATCTCGCCCTGCACCTTCTTGAGCCGCTCCACCGTGACCCCGTGACCGGGATCGGTGTCCGGCTGCGCATCGTTGAACTTCACGGTGCGCGTGACCATCGCGAACGTTACCTCACCTACGCGGTTCATATATCCTCCTTCGCTCCGCGGACCGCCCGATGTCCGCGGCGATTCACCTGCACGTGGGATCGGCTCGCGTGTCGGGCCATCGAGCCGTCACAGCCCGTCCTCAGCATCGGCCGTGCCATGGATTGCAGAAGCAATCTCCGACAGCGGCGAGCGCTGATCCGACGCGCGACACGGGTTCATTCCGTGCGGATTCGATTGAGCGGGTTCGGGAGACGATTCGTTGGCCCGTGCTATAGTTGGTCGGTTCGAAATACGATCCATGGACGAGGAGACGCGATAGGGTCGGCTGGATATCGGGCTCCTCGAGCTCGGGACACGAGTCACCGGTTTGGGATACGAGTCACCGGTTTGGGATCCGAGTCACCGGCTCGGGATCCGAGTGACCGGTTCGGGATCCGAGTGACCGGTTCGGCATACGATTCACCCCGCGCTGGAGTTGATCGACCCGACGCGGATACGATAGCCTGGGCGCGCGATACGATCGCCCCCACGCGGGATACGATCCCCTCGACGAGCGATCCGATCGACCCGGCTCGGGAGCGGATCGACCCGGCTCCAGACGCGATCCCCCGGCTCGCAATACGGCTCCCCGGTTCGAGATACGCTTCGCCAGATCGCGATCGGAATGCCTGCGCTCGGGATACGATCGACCAGTGTCGGGACACGCTTCACCAGCGTTCGGACACGCTCCACCGGCGGGAGATACGGTCCGTGTCACTCCGGATCGACTCGTGCCGCGGGTGATACGATCCCCCTTCTCCGGCCCGAAGATCCACCGCCTCGGAGCGGTTTGCCCGGCCAACGGAGATGATCCCCTGCTCGCCGGATCGATGGTCCGCGCCGGAAGACCGACTCGCCCCGGTCCCGGACCGCTCGTGCCGCACGCGGAGATGCTCGCCGATGCCAGGAGACGACAGGCCGCGGGCCGGAGCAATGCCCGGAGCGCCGGATACGATGCTGCCGGTGGGAGATATGTCTACCAGGTTGGAGATACGTTCGGCTCGAGTCGGGCGCGGCAGCACCGTGGAACAGCTACGCGGCGGTCGCCGCTGGAGAAGATGCCCCCGCCGCTGGACGGACACGTGGCCGATCGGGAGCGGAGCAAGCTGTACTGTCCCCTGGAGTGGATACCCCTGTTCACTTTCAGCCACTCAGGGACCGGCTGAGCCGGACCTACCCCTGGCCCGCTTCGCCTGCACTCTGGCCCGCCCCCGTTTACCTTTTGACCTGATGCCGCGCCTGTGCCGGTCTCCCCGACTCGCCTGTCTCACCCTGGCCGCCTTCCTTATAGCGCAGCCGGTCGTGGGGTGCGCGCTCCTCTGCCTGGTCGACAACCACCACGGCCTCCACGAGATGGTGGGCATGGCCCAGCCCGTGGCGACCGGGAACGCCACCTGCCACACCGGCATCGGCACCGCCACCCGCCACGGGCCGCCCCAGACCCTTTCCTTTATGGAGCCGGCCGGCGTGCCCGCGGGCAGCTCGCTGGCGACCCTGTCGATGTCGGTGGCCGACGCCCGCCCGACACCATCCCCCCAAGTCTCCCTCAGCGTCGATCCGCCGCCTCCGCGGCTCGTCTGACCCCCAGTCACCCCAGGTAGACCTCGCGCCGGCGGCCTCCGCCCGGCGCGGCGTGACGCGCACCGTGCGCACACGCCCAGGCCTCAGACAGGGAGCAGACGACATGCGGGCAGTGGCTTGCCTCTTGGTTCTCATCGGCCTCGCCGCGAGCAGGGCCGTCGCCCAGAATCCCCCACCGTCGGACCAGCCGGTGACGCTGGACGCGCCGAGCGGCGACGTCCAGCCGCTCACCGGTGAGAACGAGCACCAGCTCTCCATCACCGGGTTCGGCGTCGGCGGGTACACCCTCGACGGCAAGACCCACGACAACTCGTTCGCGGCCGGCAAGGTGGCGGTGGCGCTGTTCCGGGAGCTGACCGACAACCTCTACGTGTTCGGCCAGCTCACCACCTCGATCTCCGCACCGGCCGCGCCGGGCGAGGAGGCGAGCACCGAGACCGAGATCGACAACCTGCTGGTGAGCTTCACCCCCAAGAGCCTGTCGAGCCTCAATCTCACGCTCGGCACGCTCGACGCGCCGATCGGCTTCGAGCGGGACGACGAGGTGCTGCTGCTCACGCCCACCACCTCGTTCAACTTCGAGCTGGCCCGGCCCAGCAAGCTCACCGGCCTGTTCGCCACCTACGCGCTGAGCCGGAAGGTGGACCTCACGGGGTTGGTCGCCAACGGCTGGGACTCGCCGCTCGATCCCAATCACGGCAAGACCGTCGGCGCGCGGCTCGGCTTCCTGCCCACCGAGCGCAGCAGCATCGGGTTCAGCACGCTGTACGGTTCGGAGGGCGACACGGACGCGACCAACGACCGCCTGCTGCTCAACGCCGACTACGCCTTCGAGCCCAACCGCGACTGGCTCGTGGCCGGCGAGGCGAACTATGGGAAGGACATCGACCTGCCAGACGGCGGAGGCAACGCGAGCTGGAGCGGCGCGACGCTGCTGGTGCACCGCCGGCTCGACCGCCACTGGGGCGTCGCCGCGCGCGCCGAGGTGATGGACGACAAGGACGGCGCCCGCACCGGCCAGCCGCAGACGCTCACCTCGTATGTGATCGCGCCCATCTACTCGATCGGCGTGGGGCGCGAGGGGATCTTCGCCAACATCACCCACACGACCTACCGCATTCCGCGGTTCCAGCTCCGCGGCGAGGTGCGGCTCAACCACTCGGACGTGCCGTTCTTCGAGACGGAAACCGGGCTGAGCCAGTGGGGCGTGCAGTACACGCTGCAGCTGGTGACGACGTTCTGATGTGGGTCGTGCTGAGTATGAGTCATCCTGATGGGAGTCACCCTGAGCGAGGCGAAGGGGGCATGCGTCTGGGCATGGCTCCTTCGCTGCGCTCAGGATGACTCCGGGAGCCCCCATGGGCCTCTACAGCCTTCGACACGCGAACCGATCGGTAAAGCTCGGCGCCCTCTTGTTCCTGCTCGTGCTGGGCTACGCCTACCTGTTCGCGTTCCTCATGGTGAAGACCTGGTCGGGACTCACC
>DATEJD010000087.1:0-6865 GCA_035278325.1 Gemmatimonadales bacterium
CCGATCGACGATGCGTGGTGGCGCGACCACCTGGCGGCGAGCGCGGGCCGCCGAACCGGCATCGACGCCACCGCATGGCGCCTGGTCCACGGCGAGGCCGACGGGCTTCCGTCTCTGGTGGTGGACCGCTACGACCAGTGGCTGGTAGCTCAGATCCTCTCGGCGGGGCTCGAGACCATGCGCGAGCCCGTCATCGCGGCGCTGCTCGAGCTGTTCCGGCCCGAGGGGATCCTGCTCCGGAACGATGCCGCGGTGCGCCGGCGGGAGGGGCTGAACGAGGCGGTCGAGCTCGCGCACGGCGACGTGCCCCGGGAGATCGAGGTGCGCGAGGGGCCCATCCGCTATCTCGCCGCGCCGTGGGACGGCCAGAAGACCGGCGCGTTCCTCGACCAGCGCCCCAATCGAACGTTGGCCGGCGAGCTGGCCGCGCCGGGCGGTCGGGCGCTCGACTGCTTCGCCTATCACGGCTCGTTCGCGGTTCACCTGGCTCGGCGAGCCGGCTCGGTGCTGGCGCTGGACGTGAGCGGCGAGGCACTGGCCCGCGGGGCGGCCAACGCCGCGCTCAACGGCCAGACCAACATCGAGTGGCGCGAGGCCGACGTATTCGAGACCCTGCGCGCCTTTGCCCGCGCCCGCGAGCGCTTCGACACCATCGTCCTCGACCCGCCCGCCTTCGCCAAGAGCCGCGGCACCGTCGGCGCGGCCATCCGCGGGTATCACGAGATCAATCTTCGGGCGATGCGCTGCCTCGCGCCTGGGGGAACCCTGCTCACCGCCAGCTGCTCGTTCCACGTGCGGCTTCCGGAGTTCCTGGCCATGCTCGGTGAGGCCGCGGCGGACAGCGGGCGCCGAGTCTTTCTCCGGCGCGTGCTCGGCCAGGGCATCGACCATCCCGAAGTCCTCACCGTTCCCGAGACCAGCTACCTCAAAGGTGCCGTGCTCCAGGCGGAGTGAGCTGCCCGCCCATGGATTTTGTCCATGGAGCTGGCAGATCGGGCGTCTCCTCCTCGCTTCGCATTGACACCGCCGGGCCGGTGTATGACTTTGCATTGCAATGCTCACCGAAGCTCCCGCTCTCCAACCGCTTCGTTCCACCCCGACGTCGCGCGCCACCCGCGCCGAGGCCGCGTGCTGAGCGCCACGCAGGTGCGTCACACGTCGCGCCGGCGCCGCTCGCCCTACTCGGACAAGCAGTACTACCAGGAATACATCCTGCAGCGGATCGAAGGGTACAAGAACTCCATCGGGCGCGACGAGCTGCTGCGGCTGGGCGATGAAGCGGCCGCCGAGCTCCAGTCGGCCGCCGAGGGTCAGTTCTTGCTGACCGAAGTGCTGATGCTCGAGTCGGTGGACCGGCTGATCATGAAGCGGCTTTCGCTCCGCCCGTACAGCCGGTGGCGCCGACAGTTCGTGAAGCTGCGCGAGGCGCAGCGGACCCCGACGCATTGGGGCCTGGAGCCGGCGTCGGCCCTGGCGCGCGTGCTACCGCGCCTCGAGCCCGAAGACGTGACGCTGGTGATCGGGATCGGCGCGGAGCCGGCGGCATACCTGCTCGCGGCCCACGATGCCGTCGTCACCTTCCTGGCGGGTGACCTCGGCTGCGTGGAGCGCGTCGAGTCGCGCATGGCGGAGGAATCGCTCGGCAGCATGTTCGAGGGGTATGTCGCGCAGACTGGACCCTGCCTGCCCGACTTCGTGGACTTGCCCCGGGATCTCGACCTGGTCGTGCTCGACCCGAGCGCGCTGCTCGACCTGGGCGCCACCTGCCGGATGGAGTTCATCATAGACCTGCAGCGCCACAGTCGTCCCGGCGCCGTGCACGTGATCCTGCCATGCTGCGCCTCGATCGCTCCTGAATCCCTGCTCGCGTTCTACGAGGGATGGGCGGTGGAGGAAGACGGGCGCCGCCGCCGGCGCTCCGGCACCCGCCGGGCCGACGGCCTGGTCCTCGCGGCACCGACGTGTCCGCCCAACACAGAGGTGCGACAGTCCACCGCGTCATAACGACGCGGCGCGGGCCGGTGGTCGGCAACGAAGCGAAGGGATGTCAAGCGGTTAGAGCGGCACCTCCGATGGCACGGGAGGTGCCTTTTTCATCGGCATCCTCCATCAACCTTGGCTGATCAGGATCGCCACCATGAGCTCTCGTCAAATCGTCGCCCCACAGTCTCCGCTCGGCATCGTGATCAAGAACGGCGCGCCCGCCCCGAAGCCGGTCCGCTTCTGGGCCTACCTGTGGGCGGCCGACGAGGAAGCGGCCGACGACCATTGGCACCGCCACGTGCCCTCGGAGCACGCGGCGTGATGGCCGAGAAGGCGATAGGGCGATAGGGCGATAGGACCATCGTAGCACCCGAAGGGCTGGCCAGTCGATCGGCGGCCCGAAACGCCCCCGGACTTCGGTTCGGGGGTGTTTGTACGTTTAGGGCGATAGGGCGATAGGGCGATAGGGGGTGCGGCAGCGCGGCTCCTCATCCCGAGCGCAGCGAGGGACCTTCTCCACCGGTATCGAAGCCCGGTCGAGTGGATCCCGCTTTGCTCGGGATGAGGAGCGCCGCTGCCGCACCCCCTATCGCCCTATCGCCCTATCGCCTTATCGCCTTCTCGGCCTCCCGGCCTTAGTATTCCCGCGACTTCTTTCCGAGCCTCGATGCGCGCACTCGTGAAGCCAGCTCCGGGTCCCGGCATGGTCGTGCGGGATGTCCCCGTGCCCACCTGCGGTCCCAGCGACGTGCTGATTCGGGTCCACCACGCGGGTGTCTGCGGTACCGACCTTCACATCTGGGAATGGGACAGCTGGGCCAGCAACCGGCTCCGGCCTCCCGTCGTGATCGGGCACGAGTTCGCCGGTGAGATCGTGCACCTCGGCCGAGAGGCGGAAGCGGCCGGCCTGCTCGCGGTGGGTGACCCGGTGACCGCCGAGGGACACATCGTCTGCGGCCACTGTCTGCAGTGCCGGCTCGGGGCCGCCCACCTGTGCCAGCGCACCCAGATCATCGGCGTCGATCGGGACGGCGCCTTCGCCGAGTTCATCGTCATGCCGGCCTCCAACGTGATGCGGCTCGACGGCATCCCGACCGAGGTCGGTGCCATCATGGATCCGCTCGGCAACGCGGTGCACACGGTGCTCGAGGCCGAGGTGCCGGGCAGCCGGGTGCTGGTGCTCGGGTGCGGTCCGATCGGCTGCTTCGCGGTAGGCGTGGCCCGCGCGGCCGGCGCGTCGCTGGTGATCGCGAGCGACTACAACCCGATGCGCCTGGCGCTCGCGCGCCAGATGGGCGCCCACGTCACGCTCAATCCCGGCTCGGACGACGTGCTGGCCCGGGTTCGCGAGCTCACCGGGGGCGACGGGGTGGATCTGGTCTGTGAGATGAGCGGCCACCCGAGCGGCCACGCGCAGGCGTTTGCCGCGGCCCGGCTCGGAGGGCGGGTGAACCTGCTCGGCACGCCCAGCCGCACGACAGAAGTGGACTTCGCCCGCGACGTGATCTTCAAGGGCCTCACCCTGTACGGTGTCACCGGCCGGAAGATGTACGAGACCTGGGACGAGATGCGTCGCTTCCTCCGCGCCGGCCAGCTCGATCCGCGCCCGGTGATCACCCACCGGTTTCCCCTCGATTGCATCGCCGAGGCCATCCAGGTGATCAAGGACGGACAGGCGGGCAAGGTGATTCTGGAGGTCGCCTCGTGAGCCACGGGTTCGAGCACCGGCTCGAGGCCGAGCTGGAGCAATTCATCCGTGACGGCGTCTACAAGCGCCTCAACTACCTCGACAGCCCGCAGGCAGCCCGGGTGCGGATGGAGGGTCGGGGCGACGTCATCATCCTCTCCTCGAACAATTATCTCGGCCTGAGCAACCAGCCCGAGGTCATCGCGGCCGGCAAGGCCGCGCTCGACCGGTGGGGGGCCGGCACCGCCTCGGTCCGGTTCATCTGCGGCACCTTCACGGTGCACCGCGCGCTCGAAGCCGCGTGCGCCCGGCTGGTCGGCACCAGCGCGTCCCTGAGCTTCGTGAGCGCATGGAACGCGAACGAGGCGGTGCCGGCCACCCTGCTCGGCGAGTCCGACATCGTGATCAGCGACCAGCTCAACCACGCCTCGATCATCGACGCCGCCCGCCTCGCCAAGGCGATCACCAAGTGCCAGACCGCCGTCTACCGGCACGCCGACCTGGCCGACCTGGAGGAAAAGCTCACCGCCGCGCGCGACCGCCGGACCCGGCTGGTGATCACGGACGGCGTGTTCTCGATGGAGGGCTCCATCGCGCCGCTGCCGGACTTGATCGAGCTGTGCCGCCGCCACGAGGCCGTGCTCATGGTGGACGACTCCCACGCGACCGGCGTGCTCGGGGAGAACGGTCGCGGCACCGCGGAGCACTTCGGACTGGTCGGAGAGGTCGACATCATCACGTCGACGCTGGGCAAGGCCCTGGGGGGCGCCGCCGGCGGATTCGTCGCCGGCTCCGCCGCGGTGTGCGACTACCTGACCCAGCGCGCCCGCCCGCAGCTCTTCTCCAACGCGCTGCCGCCCACCGTCGCGGCGAGCGCGCTCGCGAGCGTCGAGTATCTCGAGGCCCACCCGGATCGGGTGCAGACGCTGCGCGAAAACGCGCGCTACTTCCGCGAGCGGCTCATCGAGCTCGGCTTCCACCCGCTCCCGGGCGAGACCCCGATCATCCCGGTCATCCTCGGCGAGACCGCCGCCGCCATCCGCATGAGCGACATGCTCCTGTCCCAGGGCGTATTCGTCACTGGCTTCGGTTTCCCGGTCGTGCCGCAGGGCCAGGCACGGGTCCGCTGCCAGATCTCCGCTGGCCATACCCGCGACGATCTGGACGAGGCGCTAGCGGCGTTCAGGAAGGTTGGGCGGGAGCTGAAGCTCATTTAGGACGATAGGGCGATAGGACGATAGGGCGATAAGGGTGCGGCGGCGGCGCTCCTCATCCCCAAGCGCAGCGAGGGATCTACTTGAAAGGGCTTCGAAACCCGCGACGAAGATCCCTCGCTGCGCTTAGGATGAGGGGGCCCGCTCTTCCCGCCCCTATCGTCCTATCGCCCTATCGCCCTCTCGGCCCAATCGCCCCCACTGGCCCCGACCTTGCACCTCCACCACCTCCGACGGGTGGGAACGGCTCGGCGGCTGCTTATATAAGCTGCTGCGCAGCAAGCAGTTAGCCGGGTCACCGCTCCCCCTCCGATCCCGCGATTTCCGGCAGATTCCGCATTTTGACGTACCCGTGCCGACCCGTTCACGGCAGGCCGCCAGGATCCGCCTGGCGGGGACACTTTACGGAGGTAGGCTGTGATGCGCACGCTCATTCGATCGATCCCGGCCGCAGCGCTGGCCCTGGTCCTGGGCACGGCCCACCTCGCCGCACAGCGGGCGCCGGGGAACGGCAACTTCCAGTGGTACGTCGGTGGCCAGGGTGGCGTGATGTTCTTCAAGACGCCGACCCAGGATCGGAGCGGCATCCCGACGTTCGGTGGGCACGCGCTCATCGTGGCCAAGCGCACGGGCCTCATGATCTCGGTCGACGAGGCGGTCGGCTCGGACGAGACCGCGGCCTACACTGACGCGAACGGCACGCAGGCGGTCACCTTCAACGACATCCGCCGCTACTCCGCCGTGCTGATGGCGTTCCCGATCCGCGCGGCCGCGCAGCCCTACCTCGGCGTAGGCTACGGCATCATTCATGTGGTCAACCCGAGTCCGGCTAGTGCGGCGGCGTTCCAGAGCGATGCCCAGGAGATCGGCTCGGCGGGGTTCGGAACCCTGGTCGGCGGCGTCCAGTTCCAGGTCGGCCGTTTCATGGCGTTCGGACAGTACCAGATCACCAGCGCCGCCGCGCAGCAGAAGGCCCACGACGCCGCGGGCAACGTGGTCGCGGTCGGACGCCTGATCGACGGGCCGACCCACACGTTCAGCGGCGGCCTCCGCATCGGCCTCGGCAGCGCGCGGGACGACGTGCGGGCGGGGGGGTATTAGACGGACGGTCGGACGGTCGGACGGTAAGACGGTCCGTGACAGCCTGAACGCGTGCAGCGGGCGGTGGATCACTCGATCCGCCGCCCGCTGTCGATTTTGAGGCCTTCGGGATCTAGACGCCCATGCCGATTCGCCTGAGCTTCTGTTCGCCCTTAGTTCCTACCGCTTGAGCACCTGTCCCCCTCGCCACCTGACCGTCTGTCCGTCTGACCGTCTGACCGTCTGTCCGTCTGACCGTCTGTCCGTCTGACCGCCTGACCGTCTGACCGTCTGACCGCCTCACCGCCTGTCCACCTTCCGGCTAGTCCACGGCGAGCCGTCTATCAGGAACCGCAACGGCCAGTCAGCCGCCTTGGTGATGCCGATGCGCGGGGTGACGAGCACCGTCGGCGCTGGGTCGGGATCACGCGCCCGTACGACCACGGCTGACCGCCGCATCAGCGCGCCGTCGAGATCGCGGGTGATGGACAGCGCCTGACAGAGCTTGCCGGGCCCTGAGCACAGCTCGCGATCGATCACCCCGCCCCGGCGGCGGCGCATCAGCGCCAGGCCCTCGACGGGCTCGAGCGCGCGCAGCAGGACCGCGCTCGCTTGGCCGGGGACGCCGCACACCAGGTTGGCACACCAGTGCATGCCGTAGGAGAGATAGACGTACCAGCTTCCGGCCGGCCCGTAGAGGGCTTCGTTCTGGGCGTGGCGGCGGTGACGGTAGCCGTGGGACGCGGGATCCACGTGGCCGAGATAGGCCTCGGTCTCAACGATCCGCCCGGCCGTGCGGCCGCCGTCGGCGGTGGACACGAGGGTCGCGCCCAGCAGCTCGCGCGCCACCACATCGGCGGGCCGCTGGAAAAACGAGACGGGCAGCGTGGCTGCCCGTCCG
>DATEJD010000088.1:0-7750 GCA_035278325.1 Gemmatimonadales bacterium
CAGCGGTTCTGGCGCGCACTGACGCGCCCTGCGGGGCCACCCTGCTCGCGCCGCCGCCTGGCTCCGGTCCGGGCCCGCGTGCCCCCGCGGTCGCTTCCGCCCCCGCTTTTGCTCCCGTTGCTTTTCTCCCTACTGGCTTCCTTCTTCCCTCCCCTCATTCCCGCCCAGCAGCCGACTCGCGCGCGGGCGCTGGGAATCGTTCCGGGGACGCTTTCGCCTGGGCCGCTCAACGCGATCACCGATGTTGGCGGCGTGAGGGTGGGACAGGTGACGGTGCGTGTCGGGGACTCGGTGCGTACTGGGGTCACCGCGATTCTCCCGCACGAGGGGAACGTGTTTCTCGACCGGGTGCCCGCGGCGATTCACGTGGGGA
This sequence comes from Gemmatimonadales bacterium, assembly GCA_035278325.1. Taxonomy (GTDB): domain Bacteria; phylum Gemmatimonadota; class Gemmatimonadetes; order Gemmatimonadales; family GWC2-71-9; genus CAVVWJ01. Next base: position 374 of record DATEJD010000088.1, read on the forward strand.
ACGGGTTCGGCAAGCTGCTCGGGGTGACGCAGGTGGCGGAGCTGGGGGAGCTCGAAACGCCCATCCTGTTGACCTGCACCTTGTGCGTGTGGAAGGCGGCGGATGCGATGGTGGGGTGGATGCTGGGGCAGCCGGGGATGACGGACGTGCGATCCATCAATCCCGTGGTGGGCGAGACCAACGACGGGTACGTGCTGAACGCGATCCGGAGCCGCCCCATCGGGGAGCGCGACGTGCGGGCCGCGCTCGACGGCGCTCGCGGCGGGCCGGTGGCCGAGGGCAGCGTGGGGGCCGGGACCGGAACGGTGGCGTTCGGGTGGAAAGGGGGGATCGGGACCTCGTCGCGTCGGGTCACCGGAGCGGACAGCACCTGGACCGTGGGCGTGCTGGTGCAGTCCAACTTCGGCGGCGACCTGCTCGTTCTCGGCGTGCCGGTGGGACGGGCGCTGGGACGGGACGGAGTGCACCGCGCGGGCGAGCCGCAGGGTGCCAAGGGCTCGATCATGATCGTAGTGGCCACGGACGCACCGCTGTCGGACCGGAACCTCGGTCGGCTGGCAGCGCGCGCCATCGCCGGGCTGGCGCGTACCGGCTCGGTGATGAGCAACGGCTCGGGCGACTATGTGATCGCCTTCTCGACTCACCCGACCGTCCGACGCCGCTACGGCGCCCCGCGGCTCGCGAGCAGCGAGCTCGGGAATGACGAGATGACCGGCCTGTTTCAGGGTGTGATCGAGGCTACCGAGGAGGCAATCTACAACTCGCTCTTTGCCGCGACCACGGTGACCGCCAAGGGTGGGACCGTCGAGGCGATTCCGGTCGCGGAGGTCAGGCGGATCGTGGGCGGGCATGGGATGCTGAGGTAGACGGTAAGACGGTAAGACGGGAGGAGGGGCGTCATGACCGCCTACTGGATCGCCGCCATCGCGGCCGTCGTGGTGCTCGCAATCGTGAGCCGCCGCGGCGAGCGTTCAGACCCGCCGCGCCTTCGGTCCGGAGCGGCGCCGGCCTCGGCCGAGCGGATCGATCTGTTCATCCGTACGGGCCAGAAGATCGAGGCGATCAAGGAGTACCGCGCGCTGCACCGCGTCGACCTCAAGACGGCCAAGGAAGCCGTCGAGGCCCGGGAGCGTGCGCTCGGCAGATAGCGGTCTCGCAGCCAACATGGAGGACTGGACGATGGACAGCGTGGTGCACTTCGAGATGCCATACGACAATCGGGAGCGCATGGCGAAGTTCTACCAGTCGGCGTTCGGCTGGCAGACCCAGATGCTGGGCGAGGACATGGGGAAGTACGTCCTCGCCGTCACCACCGAGACGGGAGACGCCGGGCCCAAGAACCCCGGCGCCATCAATGGCGGCTTCTACGAGCGGAAGCCCGACTATCCGATGCAGTACCCCTCGGTCGTGATCGCGGTGGACAACCTCAAACGCTCGATCGAGAAAGTCACCGCCGCGGGCGGCAAGGTGCTGGGCGACCCGTGGGACATTCCCGGCGTCGGCAAGTACGTGTCGTTCGTGGACCCGGAGGGAAACCGGGTCAGCATGCTGGAGCCGATCCCGCGCGGTCGGGGTTGATGCGCCTGGTCTCCTGGAACATCATGGCCGGCGGCGGGTCGCGGTGCGCGGCGCTGGTCGAGACGCTCTGCCGCTACGACGCCGACGTGCTGGTGCTGCAGGAGACGATGCCCAGCCGCGGCCCCGACCTGTGCCACGCGCTCAGGCGCGCGGGGTATCGCTACGGCGCGAGCGCGCCGCGGGGGCGGGCGCACACGGACCGCGGTATGTGCGTGCTCGCGCGGTATCCCATCCGGCGGCGCCGCGCCTCGCCGCCGCCTCATGCGGCCATCCATCCGCGGGGATGGCTCGAGCTGGACCTGCCCGGCGCGGACTTCCGCCTGGCCGCCGTCTACGGCCCCCCAGCCGGCCCCGAGGTCTCCGCGTTCTGGAATGCCGCTGTCGCCTGGCTGCCCCGTCGCACCGCTCGGCCATACCTCATGCTGGGCGACTACAACGCCGGCGCGTCCGAAGTGGACGCCGAGCGCTATCGCTTCCGGGCGGGCCGCGCCTTTGCCGCGCTGGGCGGGATGGGCCTGGTGGATCTCTGGCGCCGGCAACACGGCGAGCGCCGGGAGCACACCTGGTTCAGTCACCGGCCGGGCGGCGGCGTGGGGCGCGGCTTCCGCATCGACCATGCGTTCGCGAGCGCGGAGCTCGTCAGGCGGGCCCGCGGCTGCTGGTACGATCACACGGTGCGGGAGCGAAGGCTGTCGGATCACTCGGCGCTGGTGGTGGAGCTGGCGGAGTCCGCGGGCTAGCGCGGTGCAGATCGGCATCGACCTGGGCGGGACCAAGACCGAGGCCATCGCGCTCGAGAAGAGCCAGCTCGTCGTGCCCCGGCGCAGGATCGCGACGCCCCGGGACTACGGCGGAACCATCGAGGCGATCGTTCGCCTGGTCGCCGAGCTCGAGACCGAGGCGGGCAGGAGCGGCACCGTCGGGGTCGGTATACCTGGCGTGGTCAGTCGCGCCACTGGGCTGGTCAAGAACGCGAACTCGATCTGGCTCAACGGCCGGCCGCTTCGATCCGATCTCGAGACCCGGCTCGAGCGGCCAGTGCGGGTGGCCAACGACGCCAACTGCTTCGCCCTGTCAGAAGCAGTAGACGGGGCGGGCCGAGGGCTGGAGACGGTGTTCGGCGTAATTCTCGGGACCGGGGTGGGGGGCGGCATCGCCATTCGGCGCCGCATCCACGAGGGGCCCAACCAGATCGCCGGCGAGTGGGGGCACAATCCGCTGCCGTGGATGACGGAGGAGGAACGGCGCGCCGCGCCGCCGTGCTACTGCGGCCAGCACGGCTGCATCGAGACCTTTCTCTCGGGTCCGGGGTTCGAGCGGGACTACGAGCGCGCGTCGGGCACCCGGAAGGCGAGCCAGGACGTCGTCCGGGCGGCCGCGGAAGGCGAGGTGACCGCGCGCGAAACGCTGCAGCGGTATCAGCATCGCCTGGCACGGGCGCTCGCCTCGGTGATCAACGTGCTCGATCCCGACGCCGTGATCCTGGGCGGCGGAATGTCGAACCTGCCGCGGCTCGCCGAGGCGGTATCGGCCGCGCTGCCGGGATTCGTCTTCTCCGACACGGTGGTGACCCGCATCCTGCCCAACGTGCACGGCGACTCGAGCGGGGTGCGGGGCGCTGCCTGGCTCTGGGCGGAGGAGCCGGGCTAGCCACGTCGCTTGACCGTCCCCGTACCCCCCTTCACCTTAGGGCCAGCACAGGCGTAGCGCTGCACCCTCACGGGATCGAGGGAGGTCGCCATGGTGGCGTTCCCTCTGCCTCTCCTCTCACCCGCGGCATCAACCCGTCGCGGCCCGCTGTGCTGCGCCCGATCCCCGCCTCCCTTCCCTGGCACCCGTCCGACTTTCTTCGCGACGCACCGCAGTCGGCGGCCCGCGAGCCGCCTTCAACCCGAAGGGGAAATCCCATGCGCGCTCATCGATCGACACGGGGCTGGGTGGGGAGGAAGGTCACGGCGATCATCGTGCTGGCGCTCGCAGCCGCGCTGGTCGCGCTGACGCTCGAGGGGAGCCGTTCCCATGCGGCGGCTCAAGGACCGTCCAAGCTGGAGGCCACGATCTTCTCGTACGATGGCAAGGACTTCGTGCGGACCAAGACGACGCTGACGGACGAGCAGGGCAAGTCGGCCGCGAACACCAAGCTCGATCACAACAGCCTGGCGTACAAGGCTCTGGTGAAGAAGCACTCCTACGTCGGGCCGTCGACGGTGTTCGGCAAGAAGTACGACGCCGAGTACGCGCCGATCCTGAGCGACGACGGCAAGCTGACCGGCGCCCTGTTCGTGGCCACCACCAAGTAAGGAAGACGCCGGTAGTATCTTCCGCGGCATGGACACGCTCTCGGACGTGCTCCGCGTGGTCCGCCTGGACGGCGCGTTCTTCTTTGGCGTCGAAGCGGTGGACCCGTGGAGCGTCGAGACGGCGCCCGCCCGGGAGCTCACTCCGCGGATCCTGCCGGCGGCCGAGCATCTCATCTCCTACCACATCCTGACCGGCGGCCGGTGCTACGCGGGCCTCCGCGGCGAGGGTCAGGTCGAAGTCGCCGCGGGCGACGTCATCATCTTTCCTCACGGCGACGCGCACGTGATGTCGAGCGGGCCCGGCCTCCGGCTCGGCCCCCAGGTGAACACCGCCGCGCCCGAGCGGTTTCCCGGCACGGTGTACCTCGGCAACCATGGGCCGCCGGGCGCCTCGTTCGTGTGCGGATTTCTCGGGTGCGACAGCCAGCCGTTCAATCCCCTGCTGGCCGCCCTGCCCCGCCGCCTCCACGTGCGCGGGATGTCCGGCACCTGGCTGGGCCAGTTCACCCGCCAGCTCACCGAGGAGTCGCAGCTTGGCCGGCCCGGCGCCGACACGGTGCTCACCCGTCTGGCGGAGCTCATGTTCATCGAGGTGCTGCGCCGCTACCTGGCGGACCTGCCTCCGGGCCAGACCGGCTGGCTCGCGGGGCTTCGCGACGAGGTGGTGGGCCGGGTGCTGGCGCTGCTGCACGCGCAGCCGGCCCATGACTGGACGCTGGACGAGCTGTCTCGCGAGGCGGCCTCCTCGCGGTCGAACGTGGCCCGGCGGTTCACCGAGCTCGTGGGCCAGCCGCCGATGCAGTACCTCACCCGCTGGCGGATGCAGGTGGCGGCCAATCTGCTCACCCAGTCCGGCCGCAAGGTGGCGGCCATCGCCGGCGACGTGGGGTACGACTCGGAGGCCGCGTTCAGCCGGGCCTTCAAGAAGGCCACCGGGGTGGCACCGGGCGCCTGGCGGGAGCGGGCGCGCGCCGCGCGAGCCGTTCCGGCCTGACCGGCGCCGCCCCGTCGGGTCGGGCCTTCCCCACCGTGGCCCGCGGCGTGTAACCTTGCAGCAACCCTCGTCGGAACCATCGTGCGCCAGCTTCCGCCCAACCTGCAGGCGTCCCTGGCCGGCCGCTACCGGATCGAGCGGGAGCTGGGCCACGGTGGCATGGCCACGGTGTTCCTGGCCCATGATCTCCAGCACGACCGTCCCGTCGCACTCAAGGTGCTCCACACTGAGCTCGCGGCGGTGCTGGGCCCGGAGCGGTTTCTCCGCGAAATACGCTTGTGCGCCCGCCTGCAGCATCCGCACATTCTCTCCATCCACGACTCGGGCAGCGCCGACGGCCAGCTCTGGTTCACCATGCCCTACGTCGAGGGCGAGACTCTGCGGAGCCGGCTCACGCGCGAGAAGCAGCTCCCGGTCGACGACGCGCTCCGGCTCACCCGCGAGGTAGCGGAGGCGCTCCAGTACGCCCACGAGCACGGCGTCATCCACCGCGACATCAAGCCCGAGAACATCCTGCTGTCCGGCCGCCATGCGCTGGTGGCCGACTTCGGCATCGCGCGCGCGCTCACGCCCGAGTCGGGCGACGAGCGGCTGACCGAGAGCGGCATCAGCCTGGGCACGCCGCAGTACATGAGCCCCGAGCAGGCCGTGGCCGAGCGCGACGTGGACCAGCGGACCGATGTCTACGCGCTCGGCTGCGTGCTGTACGAGATGCTGGTGGGCGAGCCGCCCTACACCGGGCCGACGGCGCAGATCATCCTCGCCAAGCGCCTGAGCGAGCCGGTGCCGCGCGTGGGTGGGCTGCGCGAGGTGCCACCTGGCATCGAGCGGGCGGTGACCCGCGCGCTGGCCCGCTCGCCGGCGGATCGGTTCGCGTCCACCGGCGAGTTCGCCGACGCGCTCCAGGCGACCTCCACGGAGGGCGCCGAGACCCGGCGCGTCCGAACAAGCCGCCGTCCGTCGAGGATGCGGGCCATCATCGCCGGCGTCGCGGTGCTGCTGCTGGTGCTGGGCGGCTGGCTCTTCCTTCGACGAATGGCGCCGGCCGGACGCGCGCCCACGGCGTCCGCCGCGGTGCTGCCGTTCGTGGATTTGAGCCCGCAGCGGGACCAGGAGTACTTCAGCGACGGCCTCACGGAAGAGCTGATCACGTCGCTCAGCCAGGTACCCGGCCTCCGGGTCGCGGCGCGCACGTCGTCGTTCCAGTTCAAGGGACGGAATCCCGACGTGAAGGAGGTCGGACACAAGCTGGATGTGGGCGCGGTGCTCGAGGGAAGCGTGCGGAAGAGCGGCAACCGGCTCCGGGTGAGCGCCCAGCTCATCAACGTGGCCGACGGCTACCAGCTCTGGTCGGAGTCGTACGACCGGGACCTGGCCGACGTCTTCGCCGTGCAGGAGGACCTGGCTCGCGCCATTGTGTCGGCCCTCCGCGTGCGGCTCGCACCGGCGCGCGACTCGGCGCTGGCGGCCCGGCCCACGGCGGACCTGGCCGCGTACGATCTCTACCTCAAGGGTCGGTTCGCGTGGAACCAGCGGACCGGCCCGTCGCTCACCGAGGCGGTGCGCGTTCTGGAACAGGCGGTGGCCCGCGACTCGAGCTTCGCTCGCGCGTGGGCCGCGCTGGCCGACGCCTATCTGCTGGAGGTGCCGTACGCGGGCGGGTCGCCGGTCGAAGGCTGGGCCAAGGCGGAGCACGCTGCGCGGATGGCGCTCGCGCTCGACAGCACGTCCGCCGAGGCGTACACGGCGCTCGGGTACGGCAATATGATCTACGCCTGGAACTGGTCGGAGGCGGAGAAGAACCTGCGGCGAGCCATCGCCGCCAACCCGAACTACCCCACCGGCCATCACTGGTACGGGGACTTCCTCGCCGGCCGGGGCCGCCTCGCCGAGAGCGAGACGCAGATGAGCCTGGCCCGACAGCTCGATCCGCTGTCGCGGCAGATCAACATCGAGTGGGGCTGGGCCGCGTACCTGCTCCATCGGCCGACCGACGCCGAAGGCCGGATCCGGCAGGCGCTCGAGCTCGATCCCAACTCCGCGCAGGCGCACTTCCGGCTTGGCCTGGTCGAGATCCAGGAGGGCCGCTATGCCGAGGCCATCAGTCTGATCCAACGCTCCCTGGAGCTGGGCGTGTTCGAGCCGTACACGAAGGGCGCGCTGGCGTACGCCTACGCCATGTCCGGGAACCGGCCGGCTGCGCTGGCCATCGTCAGGGACCTGGAACGGCGCTCGGGCAAGGAGCTGATCCCGCCCCTCGCGATCGCGATCGGTTACGGGGCGCTGGGTGACCTGACGAAGGGCTTCGAGTGGCTCAATCGCGGCATCGACGAGAAGGATCTCTACATCCCCGAGAACTTCTTCGACCCGCTGCTGGACCCGCTCCGCAAGGACCCCCGGTTCGACGCGATCACGCGCCGGATGGGGCTGGCGTCGGGCGGAAAGGCGGACAGGCGGTAGGAGTCACCCTGAACGCAGTGAAGGGGGCATGCCCGAACGCATGCC
>DATEJD010000089.1:0-4952 GCA_035278325.1 Gemmatimonadales bacterium
CGATAGGGCGATAGGGCGATAGGGCGATAGGGCGATAGGCCGATAGGGCGATAGGGCGATAGGGCGATAGGGCGAGGCGAAGGTAACCGCCCTTATTCCGGGCGCAGCCCAGCAAAGACGAGAGGCCGCCTCCCGACGGCCTCTCGCTTTTTCCTATCGTCCTATCGCCCTATCGGCCTATCGCCCTATCGCCCTATCGCCCTATCGCCCTATCGCCCTATCGCCCCACCACCACCGCCCGTCTTCCATCCTTCCGTCCGACCGTCCTCCCGTCTCCTTTCACCTTCCCCGCCAGCTCCGCGAACATCGGAATATCCAGACTCTGCGCACCGTCGCTCATTGCCTTGGACGGATCCGGGTGCACCTCGACGATCAGGCCGCACGCGCCGGCGGCCAGCGAGCCAAGGCTGAGCGGAATCACCAGCGAGCGCACGCCGGCCGCGTGGCTGGGATCGACGATGACAGGGAGATGGGTCCGCTCCCGCACTACCGCCACCGCGTTGAGGTCGAGGGTGTGGCGGGTGGCGCGCTCGAACGTGCGGATGCCCCGCTCGCACATGACCACGTTGGGGTTGCCTTCCGCCAGGATGTACTCGGCCGCCATGAGCCACTCCTCGATGGTGGCGCCGGCCCCCCGCTTGAGCAGGATGGGCTTGCCGCTCCGGCTGGCCGCCCGGAGCAGGGTGAAGTTCTGCATGTTGCGGGCGCCGATCTGGAGCATGTCGGCGAAGTGGCCCACCACGGCGACCTCTTCCCAGCTCAGCACCTCGGTGACCACTGGCAGGCCGGTACGCGCTCGCGCATCGGCCAGGTAGCGGAGGCCTTTGACGCCGAGCCCCTGGAAGTCGTACGGCGAGGTCCGCGGCTTGTAGGCGCCGCCGCGAAGCATGTCGCCGCCGGCCCGGGCCACCGCGTCGGCGGTCTCGAGGATCATGGCCTCGCTTTCCACCGAGCAGGGCCCCGCGATGAGCACGGGCTCCGTGCCGCCAAAGGTGAGCGGACCCACCTCGACCCGGCTGCCCTCCGGCACGCGCCGCCGGTCAACCAGTGGCACGTCGGGCTTCTTGGTATGATGCGCTGGCGTGGGCGGCGGCGCCGAGAGCCGCGAGCCTTCCACCCACGCCTCGTAGCTGCCCAGCACCACCAGCCGCGCGGCCAGCGCCTCCACTTCTTCGAGCGCTTCCGCCACGCGCGGGTCCGCGGTCGAGCCGTCGATGTCGACATAGAACCGGTAGGTCCAGGGCGCGGAGCGCTCGGGCCGCGACTGCAGCGCCATCAGGTTCACGCCCCGGACGCCGAACGCCTGCAGCGTCAGCGCGAGCATTCCCGGCTTGTGGTCGATCAGGACGATGAGCGAGGTCTTGTACCGGCTGCTCCCCGCGGTGGCCGCCGGGAGCGCGGGCGCGTCCGCGCGGGTGAAGGTGAGAAAGCGTGTCTGATTGGTGGGGTCGTCCTCGATCCGCTCGGCGAGCGGTACCAGCCCGTGCGCATCGGCCGCGTGGCGCGCCGCGATCGCGGCGAGCGCGGGATTGCCCTCCTGCGCCACCAGCTCCGCGCTGCCGGCCGTGTCCCACGCGCTCACCAGCTCGACCTCGGGCAGGTGCTCGGCCAGCCAGATCCGGCACTGACCGAGCGCCACCGGGTGCGACAGCACGCGCTTGATGCCCTCCAGCCGGGCGCCCGGCAAGGCCATCAGCGTGTGGTGCACCGGATACAGGATCTCGTGGGTCAGCCGGAGCGTGCCGTCGCCGAAGGCTTCCTCCAGCAGATCGTACGTCGTGGTGACCGAGCCGATCAGCGAGTTCTCGATCGGCAGGCATCCGGCCTCGGCCTGGCCGGCCCGCACCGCGGCCACCACGTCCTTGGCCTCGCGGCACGGGTGGGTCACGAGGTCCGGCCACCGCCGGCGCGCCGCCGCCTCGCTGAACGAGCCGTGAGTTCCCTGAATCGCCACGCGCATGAGTCTGCTCCGGGTATGAAAACGAAAACGCCCCGCCGGCTGAGTCCGGCGGGGCGGTGATGGGGTCCGGTCGGTGAGCGCTACACTACGCTACCGACACCGGACGGGCATCGCGCCACGCCGGCGTTGGTAAAGTAGAAGTAGAACCATGCGCTGTGGGACCGGAGCATGAATCAACGTACGGGCTGGCCCGCGGGTTTGTCAAGCGAGCTATCTTTGGCGGCTCCGTGACACGCCTTGCTCTGGTTCTCGCCTTGCCCTTGTGGCTCTGCTGCCTGCCTGCCGCTGCCCTTGCCCAGGGATTGCCGGCGTACAATCCCATCAATCCGGTCGCCGATTCCCGGACGCCCCTCGGCTTCGAGCCTTATCGGACCCCCCGGCTCGGACGCTGGGGCCTCGGGCTGTCGCTCGACTATGGCAGCGCCGTCGAGCGCGGTACCGAGCCCCGGGCCGACTACACCCTCGACGCCGAGCTGCTGCGGCTGCGGCTACGAGTCGCGCGGGATCTGAGCCCGGCCGTCTTCGTCATGGCCGATGCGTCGGCCCAGGGGAGCTACGCCGGCTTCCTCGACGGCTTTCTCAACTGGTACCACAGCCTGATCGGCATCAAGCTGGTGGCGCGGGAGGAGCGCCCCGAGAACAGCTTTCTCTACCGGCTCGACCTGCCCGACGGCATCTCGCGAAACCGGCGTCCCAGCGATCTCTATCTCGGCGACGTCCGCCTCTCGGCCGGCGTGCGCAGCGGGTCGCACCTCCAGGCGATCGCGACCGTGACGCTCCCGACCTCGACGGGCCCCACGGGCTATGGCCGGGGCGTCGTGGCGGCCGGGCTCCTCACGACCGTGCATGCGAAGCTCGCCGAGCCGTGGACCTACGAGGGCAGCCTGGGCCTGGGCTATACCCCGACCCACGGCGACCTCGCGGACTATCAGCGGACCACCTTCGTATCGGGAAGCTCGGGCCTCAGGTGGCGCTTCTGGGGGCGACAGTCACTCTACGCGAACCTGTTCTATCACAGCCCGTACTACCACGACACGACGATTCCTCCGCTCGACCGCCGCGAGCTTTCCCTCGACTTCGGCTGGATCCTCGCGACCAAGAGCGGGCGCGAATGGCGGATCGGCATGACCGAGGACATGGAGCCGAGCGGGCCCGCCATCGACATCGTGTTCCGGATGGGAATGGGGCGCTGAACGGTCAGGTGCCAACTTGGCCGGGCTTGAAGAGGAACTGCTCCATGTTGCGGAAGAGAAATTCCTTCGCCTTGGGATCGCGAAGGTTCAATCCGTAATGGTTGATGAGTTGCTGCTGCATCTTGGTCCACTCGCCCCAGCACACCCCGCAGATCTCGTCGTAGGCTCTCTTGCCTAGTTCGTTCTGAAAAGGCTGGAACGGCATTCGCTCGCGCTCGTTTCCGCAGCGCACGCAGTGCACATTTGTCATGCGCGCAAGATAGACGTCACTCGGAGTGTGATCCAGTGTACGGGCGCGGTACTCGCGCGCCATTATGTTGGAGTCACGGCGCAAGTCGGTGGTGCGTTGCGTCACCACGTCGGACAATGCGGGCACCGGAAGCGGTGCCGAGCCCGGTGCCGATTCCGAACATGATGGCCGGAGCCACGCTCACCAGCGGCAGCAGCGCCAGCGGCCACGCAAAGGCGAACGCGAGGGCTCCGGCAACCAGCGGCGCCCAGCCGGCATGAATGGCATCCACGAAGCGCAGGCGGTTCCGTACGAAGTTCCTGGCGAGGATATAGCCGGCCAGGCCGGCGGAAACGGTCAAGAACAGTTGCAGCATAGAGATAACCTCGGTTGAGGACATGGAGGCCGCGTTACAGTACGAAACGTATGGGAAAAAGATTCGTCGAAACGATGCCGTCAGGCATCAGAATCGCTACAAGTGACGTTGCTCGTGTCCTTGCCCCAGTCCCTATGGTCCCTCTCAGGGAAGGAGGCCACCGATGCGACATCCGACCGTGCAGGTGCCCAACATCGGTCCCATGGACCACGCGTGGGATCTGTTGGGCGAGTGGCAGGCGGAGTTCGAGTTGCCGGAGACCGAATCGCCGGTCCATGGAAAGGTGACCTTTCGGTCATGGACCGATGCCGAGTTGAGCCTTGACCCCGTAGAAGCGGCGATCGCCGGGATTCCGGCGCAGGTGCCGCTCGAGCGGGCCAGCGAAATTCACCTGACCGATGCGGGCGGGGGCGCGCTCCAGTGGGTGCTGCATGCCCCGTCCACCAACTGGTCGCTCCAGGCGACCATGTGGCCCGGATCGCTCCACCTGTTCGTGAGCGATGCGGACGACGACGAAGAGCAGCTGTACCGGGCGCGGGCGGTCCGGACGCAGGAGTACTACCTGCGCAAATATCCGCTCGACCCGAAGTGACTACCCGGACTCTCAACCTGCGGTTGCATGGGTTCGGGGCGCCGACGGCGCCCGCTCGAGCGGAGATCGCGGAGCTGGCGCCGACGGATCGAATCAAGCGCGCGGCGGTCGTGTTCGGCGCCTTTGTCGCCGTCGCGATCGTCGCGCTGCCCATTCCGATCGTGCATTTCATGCTGGTGCCGGGCGGGCTGCTGCTGGCCTTCGTGCTGGGGGGCCTGCGGCTTCGGGAGGCCGCCATCTTTCGCGACGTGAGCGGCCGGTGTCCGTTCTGCGGCACCGAGCAGCACTTTCCGCTGTTCGGCCGATTCCGACTCCCGAGAGCGGTGTACTGTTCCAACTGCGGGCGGAAGCTGACGTTGGAGGAGTAGGCGGGAAGGACGATAGGGCGATAGGGCGATAGGGGCGGAACGGCGAGCCTCCTCATTCCGAGCAAAGCGAGGGATCTTCTCCGCGGGAATCGAACCCCGGCCGAGAAGATCCCTCGCTTTGCTCGGGATGAGGGCGGCGTACCTTCGCGCCGCCCTATCGCCCTATCGCCCTATCGCCCTATCGCCCTATCGCCCTATCGCCCTATCGCCCTATCGCCCTCAACTACCCCGCCT
>DATEJD010000090.1:0-2012 GCA_035278325.1 Gemmatimonadales bacterium
CAGCCTCGAGCCCCGCGCCCTGCTGGAGGCGTGCCAGGCGATCGAGCGCGCGCAGGGCCGGGTGCGCGCGGAGCGATGGGGCTCCCGCACCATCGACCTGGATATCGTGCGGTTCGGCGACCGTCGCGTGACGGAGCCCGACCTTATCATTCCCCATCCCGGGCTGGCCGACCGCGATTTCTGGCAACGGGAGATGGCGGAGCTTCGCACCCATGAACGCTGACGCGCGGCCCTCTACCGTGCTCGACCTGCCCGCCATGAAGGCGGCCGGTCGGCGTATCGTCATGCTCACCTGCTATGACGCGGCGTTCGCGCGGCTGCTGGATCAGGCGGGGGTGGACGTCCTGCTCGTGGGTGACTCCCTGAACCAGGTCATCGCCGGCGAAGAGACCACGCTGAGCGCCACGCTGGATCAGATGATCTATCACGCGGCAGCGGTGCGCCGGGGCGCCCCTCGCGCGCTCATGCTGGTGGACCTGCCGTTTCTCACCTATCAGGTCTCGATTCCCGAGGCGATCCGGAACGCCGGACGGGTGCTGCAGGAGACCGGCGCGCAGGGCGTGAAGCTCGAGGGTGGCCGGCCCATGGCGGAGACCGTGCGCGCGCTGGTGGATCGCGGCATACCGGTGATTGGGCACCTCGGCCTCACGCCGCAGTCGGTGCACGCCCTGGGAGGCTACCGGGTGCAGGGGCGGGGAGAAGCGGAGGCCGAGGAGCTCCTGTCCGATGCGCGCGCGCTGCAGGACGCGGGGGCCTGCGCCATCGTGCTCGAGCTGGTCCCCGCGGCGCTCGCGCGGCGGATTTCCGCGGCGCTTGCGATCCCGACGATCGGGATCGGCGCCGGCGCGGGATGTGACGGACAGGTGCTGGTCCTGCACGACATGCTGGGGCTCAACGAGAGCTTCAATCCGAAATTCCTCAAGCGCTACGGCGCCCTGGGCGAGGCGGTGCGCGCCGCCATCCGCACTTACGCGACCGAGGTCCGCGACGGCAGCTACCCGGGTCCGGAACACAGCTTCGAGTGATCCCGCTCCGTCTGCACGTTTCTCCATGATCGATCTTCAGGCGATTCCCGACCTGCGCCGCTGGGTTCACGACGCGCGGGCCGCCGGCCGTCGGGTGGCCCTGGTGCCCACGATGGGCTACCTCCATGAAGGGCACCTCCGGCTGGTGGACGAGGCGCGCCGGCGCGCCGACGCCGTCGTGATGAGCCTCTACGTGAATCCGCTGCAGTTCGGCCCCAACGAGGACCTGGCGCGCTATCCCCGCGATCTGGCGCGGGACCGCACCCTCGCCCGGGCGCGCGGAGTGGACGCGCTGTTCGCGCCCAGCGATGCCGTGATGTATCCGCCCGGCTCCGAGATACGGGTGATTCCCGGCCCCACCGCCGACCGCTGGGAAGGCGCCGCGCGCCCGGGTCACTTTGCCGGCGTGCTCACCGTCGTGGCCAAACTGTTCCATCTGGTTCAGCCGGACGTCGCCACCTTCGGGCGGAAGGACATTCAGCAGGCCGTTCTGGTGCGCCAGATGGTCCGCGATCTCGACTGGCCGCTCGAGATCGTCGTGGTGCCCACGGTGCGCGAGCCCGACGGGCTCGCCCTGAGCAGCCGCAACGCGTACCTCGGCCCGGCCGAGCGGCGCCAGGCACTCGCGCTGAGCGCGGCGCTCGACACGGCGCACGAGGCGTTCGTCCACGGCGAGCGACAGGCCTCCGCGCTCGACGCCGCCATGCGACGCCGGCTGGATGCGGAGCCGGCGGTCAAGCTGGAGTACCTCGCCATTGCCGAGCCGCTCACCCTGGCCCCGGTGGACACGGTGGACGCGACCACGGTGGTAGCCCTGGCCGCGCGGCTGGGCCGCACGCGGCTCATCGACAACATCATCCTGGGCGAAGGCCTCGGCTGATGGCGTCGGCGGCCGAGGGACTTCCCGTGTGGGCCGAGGCTTCGCCCTCGCGGCTGGCCCACATCGAGCGCGTGGCCGAGCTCGCCGCGACCTGGGCCGAGCGCATG
>DATEJD010000091.1:0-10504 GCA_035278325.1 Gemmatimonadales bacterium
GAGCTGATCCCCGCGCTGCCCACGGGGCAGCAGGCGGCGGTCCTGATCGTGCAGCATATGCCGCCCAAGTTCACTCACAGCCTGGCGGAGCGGCTGGCGTCACAGAGTCGGCTGAGCGTAGTCGAGGCGCAGCACGGCATCCCGATCCTGGCGGACACCGCGTACGTGGCGCCCGGGGACTATCATATGCGTCTGGCCATCGGTACCGACGGACTCAGGATCGAGCTCGACCAGGAGCCGGCCGTCTGGGGCGTGCGGCCCGCGGCCGATCCGCTGTTCCGGAGCGTCGCCCGCCTGTTCGGGCCGCGGGCCGTCGGCGTGGTGCTCACCGGCCTGGGCCGGGACGGCGCCGAAGGGCTCCGTGAGATCCGCGATGCCGGTGGCGTCGGCATCGCTCAGGACCGCGAGACCGCCACCATCTACGGAATGCCGAGCGCGGCGGTGCAGGCGGGCGGTGTCGACCACGTGCTCCCGATCGGCAGGATCGCGGCGCGCGTGGGCGACGAGCTGGCCCGGATGGCCAGGCGATGAGCGCCGGCACCGGCCACCTGCTGGTCCGCGCCGGCGGGCGATTGGTCGGCCTGCCGCTGGCGCAGGTCGTGGAAGTGCTGGATCCCGGCGCGGTGTTCCCGGTGCCGTCCATCGAGCCGGCGGTGCGCGGCGTCTCGGTGATCCGCGGCCGCATCCTGCCGCTGGTCCATCTTGGCGCCCTGCTCGAGGGCCGGCCGTGTCCCGCGGAGCAGTCGGAGATGGGTGTCCTGGTGGAGCTCGGCGGACGCCGGCTCTGCCTCGAGATAGAGGAAGCGGAGTCGGTGCTCTACGAGCGCGGAATGCCGGTTCAGGCGGGGAGCGCCCTGCCGTGGGCCGCTGGCGTGGCCCGGACACCGGAGGGCCTGATCCCGCTCCTCGACCTGGTCGCGCTCGGCGCGCGCTTTACGGAGAGTTCTGCCGCATGACCGTCACCGGCGACGACATTCAGCTCGTGACCTTCCGGGTCGGCCCGCAGGAGTTCGCGTTCGACATCCTGCAGGTCGAGCGGATCCTGCGCCATGTCGCCCCGGCGCCGCTGCCCAAGGCCCCGGCCTTTCTCGAGGGCGTGGTGCCGTATGAAGGTGGCGCCGTGCCGGTGGTGGACCTGCGCAAGCGGTTCGAGCTGCCGGCCCCTGTGCGCGAGGAGACCCGGCTCATGATCGTGGACCTCGGCGAGCAGCGGGTGGGCGTCCTGGTGGACGAGGTGCGCGAAGTCATCCGGGTGGACAGTACGACCATCTCTGCCCCCGGCCCCGTGGTCAGCGGGCTGGCGGCTGCCTATATCGCCGGGATCGTGACCCGGCCGGAGCGAACCATCATTATCCTGAACGCACGCAAGCTGCTGTCGTCCACCGAGCGGCTGGCGCTCACCGCGATGGGGAGCGCCTCATGAGCGAGGCCTGGCTCGCGACGTTCCGGACCCAGTTCCAGGAGATCGAGACCCGGCTCGGAGTGGCGCAAGGGGCCGATCGCGACGCGGTCAAACGGGACATCATCGCCTTGTTCAAGCGGGTCGACGGCGCGCTGAGCGACCTGGGCCAGATGAAGGAAGACATCCGCGGCCTGGTGGAGCGCTACAAGCAGGGAAACGCGGCCGAGTCGGCCACCGCGCCCCAGTTCACCGGCGCGCGACCCGCCATCCACGCCGACCACCTGGGCGCCTCGACCTACATCGAAAAGGGCTGGAGCCTGATCTCCCTGGGCGACTACGCCGGCGCCATCCAGTCGCTGGGCAAGGCGCTCTCGCTCTCCCCGGGCGACATCCAGGCGCAGTCCCTGCTCGGGTGGGCCCAGATGCTCCACGAGGACTACGATGACGCGCTGGGCACCTTCTCGCGGGTGCTCATGAAGGAGCCGGCCAATGCGCTGGCCCGCATCAACGTGGGTTACATCTGCCTCAAGAAGCGGATCTTCGGAGAAGCCATCGAGCATCTGTCGAAGGCCATCCGGCTGGACAACGACCGCAAGGCGACGCTGTACGCGCACTACTATCTGGGCCTGGTGTACCTCGAGCGCGAGATGTATGAGGATGCCCAGACCTTCTTCCGGAAGACCCTCGCGCTCGGGCCCAACCTGATCGAGGCCTACTTCGAGCTGGGGCGCGCACTCTGGTTCGCCGGGTGCCGGGACGAGGCCATGCAGACCTGGGCCGACGGCCACAAGGCCAACAAATTCAATCCCTGGGCCAAGCGGTGTAAGGAAATGCTCGACGTGGCCGCGGCGGGGGGTGAGGTCCCGCGCAGCCTGCTCTCCTAGCGCTCGTTCTCCTCCTCCAGGGCGCCCCGACGGCCGTGCAGGTCGGCCGGGTCACGGCCGTCGCGTGGCCGGCCCAGCGGGCGATCGCCCTCGACCTGGCCCGGGCCGCCGACCGCCCGGTGGTGTGGCCCGGGCTGGGGCTGCGAGACCCGGGTCCCCTCCGCCTCATCGTCGTACCCAATGGCCGCGTGCTCGATTCGCTCACGTCGGGCCGGGCGCCGGCCTGGGGCGCGGCCATCGCCGAGCCGGGCGCGCGCACCATCCTCCTCCGTGCCGACCAGGACGACCTCCCCCGCACCCTTCGCCACGAGCTGGCCCACCTCGCGCTCCACGAGGCGGTGCCGGTGCGCGTGCCGCTCTGGTTCGACGAAGGTTACGCCGCCTGGGCCGCCGGGGAATGGGAGCGGTTCGGTGGCCTCGAGCTCAACCTCGCCGTGGTGCGAGGCGCGATTCCTTCGCTGACCGCGCTCGACGGCGCCCTTCGCGGCTCGGCCTCGACCGCCGACGCGGCGTACGCGCTCGCGGCCTCGGCGGTGACCGAGCTCGCGCGCCGTAACCCGACCGGCACCCTGACCCCGCTGCTGCAGCGGCTCGAGCGGGGTGAGGACTTCGAGTCGGCGGTGCTGGCCACCACCGGCCTCACGCTCGACCGGTTCGACGACGCCTGGCGTCGAGCGGTGCGGCGCCGGTACACCTGGGGGCAATGGCTGATCGCCGGAGGCGGGTGGGCCGTGATAGGGGTCCTGGTGATCTGGCTGGTCCGGCGACGCCGGCGGGCCGATCGGGCTCGGCGGGCCGCCCTCGACATCGGGTGGGTGGTAGAGCCCGAAACCGAGGATGGGCCTGAACTTGACCCGCCTCCAAAACCGTAGTAGCGTCCTGTCTTATGCCCAGTTCCCGCAACGCAGTGTCCTCTGCAGGCGCCACCGCCCGGCCTCGGCGGTTCCTGCTCACCCGCCGCAATCTCTTCATTCTGGCGGCGGCAGTGGCGGTGCTTGTGGCGGGATATCTCACGCTGGCCGCGGGGCACGCAAGCGCCGCCGCCGTGCTCCTCGTGGTCGGCTACTGCATCCTCTTTCCGATCGGGATCGCGCTGTAGGGTGTCCGTCGTCACGGCACGCACTGTGCATTAGGTCGAAAAATCCCGACATTGGGACGAGGGCGCGTGTCTTCCGGGCGAATAGCTCAGCTGGTTCAGAGCGCCTGCCTTACACGCAGGATGTCGGGGGTTCGAATCCCTCTTCGCCCATTCCTATCCGCGTCCGCGACGCGGTCGTTGCTGGCCCACCAGGGCCGATACCTTGTGGAGGCTGAGGCATGTTCCTGTTCCGTCTTGTGACTGTGGCCGTGGTGGGGAGCGCCGTCCTGTCGCCGCTCGCGGCTCAGGGCATTCCCCGCGGTGCGCGCGCGTCGCAACAGACCGTGAACAATTCGCCGCGGTTCATGGTGGCGAATCCCTTCGCGTTTGCGTCGGCCGATTCGGCGCCGGCGGTGAAAATCGGGACCGGGATGCGGGAGGAGATGAAGAGCGTCGTCGGCCGGGACTATCAGGTCATCGAGCAGACCCAGATGAACGACGCGCTCAAGCAGTACGGCTATCCCATCGACGCCATCCTGAGCCCTGCGCTGGCCACCACGCTCGCCAAGAATATCCAGGCACGCTTCATCGTCAGCTCCACGCTCAACAAGGGCGAGGGGGGACGGTTCACCGTGACGGCCAGGCTGGCCGGCGTGAACGACGACGCCGGTAACGTGGTCACCCTGGCCCAGAACCAAAACGAGACGCCCGATGCCTTCGGGAAGCGGCTGGCGGCGGCGCTCGAGCCCGCGGTCAAGTCGCTGGGCGACGCGAAAGCCTGCATCGACCAGCGCACCGCCAAGCCCGACAAGGCGGCCGAGGCCGCGAACAAGGCGCTCAAGACGCTCCCCAACAACGGCCTCGCCGAGTACTGTCTGGCGCTCCTGGCGCAGGACAAGAAGGCGCCGCGGGAAGAGGTGGTGAAGCACCTGCAGGCTTCGACCAAGGGCGATCCCCTGAGCCTGCCGGTATGGACCGCGCTCGCGACCCAGTATCAGGCCGCGAACGACACGGCTAACACGCTCGAGGCGTTCAAGCAGATGCTTCGAGTGGCACCCACCAACCAGAAGCTGCGGGAAGAGCTGTTCAAGTACTTCCTGCAGTCGGGGCACCCGGAAACGGCGCTGCAGGTGGCCGACGAAGGGCTCAAGCTCGACCCGTACAACGCCGACCTGTACGACCTCAAGAGCAACGCCTGCCTCTTCCTGAGCGACTTCAAGTGCGCGGTCGATGCGCTCGAGACGCTCTACGCCACCGACAGCACCAAGGCCGATACACTGTTCTTCACCAAGATCTCGGCCGCTGCGGGCGAGGGTGAGAAGCCTGATACCGTCCGTCTTCTGAAGTGGGCGCAGACCGGCGTGCGGAAGTACCCCGACAATCCCACGCTGCTGGGCTACCTGAACAAGGCCTACACCCTCACCGGTCAAACCGACAGTGTAGTCGCGGTGACCAACCGGCTCATGGCCAAGGACACCAGCGCCGTGGTGCCGGCCCTGAGCGCCGCGAAGGCGCTCATCGACGCCAAGCGGCCCAAGGAGGCGGTGCCGTTCCTCGACTACGCGATCAAGCACGGCGATCCGCAGGCCAAGGAGAACGCCGCGGCGTTGCTCTATACCGGCGCGGCCCCGCTGCTGCAGCAGCCGCAGGACCTCCAGGGCGCGGCCGAGCTGCTCCGGATGGCGGTGTCGGCGGCCAACCCTCAGGGGAAGGTCGGTCCGGCCGCGAATTATCTCCTGGGCCTGGCCACCCTGTTCCAGGTGCCGCAGATTGACCCCCAGGCCGAGAAGGGCAAATCCTGCGACCTGGCCAAACAGGAGGAGGCGCTGCTGGGCGAGGCTGAAACTGCCTTGACCGCGGGTCGGAACGCCAATCCCGAGGCGGTCGACAAGAACCTCGGCATCATCACGAAGTACAAGCCCCGGGTCGCGGCGATGCAAAAGGCCTATTGCAAGTGAGGTTTCGGGCGGAGCCGACTAGACTCCGCCCCTTCCTCTTCCTATATTCCGCCCGCCGTTCCAAGGGGCTGTAGCTCAGCTTGGTTAGAGTGCCGCACTGTCACTGCGGAGGTCGCGGGTTCGAGCCCCGTCAGCCCCGCTCCCTCTGTCGAACGTGCCACCCCGTCCCCGCGGACGGGGTGTTTCGTTTTCGGACCGTGCCGACATGACCGACGCCTCCCCAAGCCACGTTCCCGTGTTGCTGGCCCAGGTGCTGTCTGCCGGGGGCGGCGCCCGACGAGTCGTGGACGCGACCCTGGGCGACGGGGGCCACGCCGAGGGGTTCCGACGAGCCGGGGCGGAGGTCCTCGGCATCGATCGCGACCCGGCGGCGATCGCGGTCAGCCGCCGCCGGTTGGGCGAGGCGGGCATGCGCTACGTCCAGGCGCCTTATGCCTCCCCTGAGGCCCTCGATGCCGTCACCGCCTTTCGGCCGGACTTCATCCTGCTCGACCTGGGTGTGTCGTCCCGGCAATTGGATGAGACCGGACGCGGATTTACTTTCCGACCGGGTGCTCCACTCGACATGCGGATGGGCTCGGACGGACTCTCCGCCGCCGCTTTTCTCAACCAGTCCGACGAAGGCGAGCTCGCCCGGGTTTTCCGCGACTACGGCGACGAGCGCCAGGCGCGGCGGCTCGCGCGGGAAATCGTTCGGCGGCGGGCCAACCAGCCGTTCGCCGTGAGCGACGACTTCGTGAACGCCATCCGGGCGGTGCTGGGGCCCCGCGCGGGCCCCGGTGAGTTCGCCCGGTTGTTCCAGGCGGTCCGCATCGCGGTGAACGATGAGCTCGCCGGTCTCGAGCGGGCACTGCCGGCGTTCCGCGACGCACTCGAACCGGGCGGCTCCCTGGCGGTCATCACCTACCATTCGGGCGAGGACCGGCTGGTCAAGCACGCCTTCCGCGAATGGGCCAGCGCGTGCGTGTGTCCACCGGGCCAGCCGGTCTGCACCTGCCGCGGGCGGCCGCTCGGGCGCGTGGTGCCGCGGAAGCCGGTCGTGCCGGACGAGCAGGAAGTCGCGGCGAATCCGCGCGCCCGGAGCGCGCATCTCAGGATCTTCCAGGCGGGCAATGCGTCTTAAGGGACGGCACTGGCTGATGCTCTGGCTGATCATCTTCCTTGGCGTGCTGGTGGCGATCACCACTCGCCAGACGGCGGGCTTCCGCACCGCCCGACGGGTCCGGGAGCTTCGGGAGGAGCGGATGGCTCTCGAGGCGCGCCGGGGTGACCTGGAGCGGCGCATCCGAGTCGGGTCGAGCCGCCAGGTATTGGTGCCGATAGTGGAGCGCGCGTTGGGCCTTCACGAGCCGGCCGATTCCGAGTTCGTCCTCTTCGCCGTGCCTCCCGCCGGCCCCGGGCGTCGCTGATGGCCAAGCCGGCCGCGCGCATCGGAGCGATTCAGTTCGGCTTCGCGGTGGGGATCCTGGCCATCCTCACGCGCGCGGCCCAGCTCCAGATCGTCGAGGCGGAGCGGTGGGAACGCGAGGCGGCCCGGCAGCGCACGGAGAAGGTGGTCCTTCCGGCCCGGCGCGGCGCGCTCTACGACCGGAACGGCATCCCGCTCGCGATCACCCAGGAGTTCTATCACGTCGGCGTGGCGCCCAACGAGCTGGAAGACGTCCGCACCGCCTTCGTCATGCTGGTGCGGAACCTGGGCGTCTCGGCGCCGGCCCTGAATCGCGAGTTTCAGGCGAGGAAGCGATGGATCTACCTCCACGGCCCGTTCAACGCCACGCAGGTGCAGCCGCTCCGGACCGTGCGGGGCGTCCATCTCACCGGCGAGTACCAGCGCTTCTATCCCTCGCGCGACCTGGCGCGTCCCATCATCGGTGCGCTGTCCCCCGACCGGCCGGTGGGGGGCTCGGGTCTCGAGTCGGCGCTCGACTCGGTGCTCACCGGACGACCGGGTGAGGCGGTGCTGCTCAAGGACCGGGCGGGTCGGCGATACGACTCGCCCAATCGCAAGACCCGCGATCCGGTACCCGGCAACGACGTGACGCTCACGCTCGACGCCGAGCTGCAGGAGATCGCCGAGCGGGGGCTCGACGAGGCGATCGCGCAGATGAAGGCCGAGGGCGGCGACGTCGTGTTTCTCGACCCGAACTCCGGCGAGCTGCTGGCGCTGGCCTCGAGACAGGCCGCCAGCGGCGGCGTGCCCAGCGCATCCACCTTCACCGACCCGTTCGAGCCGGGCTCGACCGCCAAGCTGTTCACCGCCGCCTCGCTGCTGATGCACGATCGGGTAACGGACACGGACGCCGTGTCCGGCGAGAACGGCGTGTACAACATGCCGACCACCTCGACCGGCAAGGTCAGGAAGATCACCGATGCTCACGCGCAGCGCGGAATGCTCACGCTGGCCCGGGCCATCCAGGTGTCGAGCAATATCGCGATGGCCAAGTTCTCCTCGCGGCTCCGCCCCGAGGAGCAGTTCGAGACCCTGCGCGACTTCGGGTTCGGCACGCCCACCAGCGCCGAGTTCCCCGGCGAGTCCCGCGGCATCCTGGCGCTGCCGGACCGGTGGCAGCCCAACTACACGCGGGCCAGCGTGGCGATGGGCTACGAGTTCGAGGTGACGCCGGTGCAGCTCGCGGCCGCCTACGCCGCGATCGCCAACGACGGGATTCTCCTCGCGCCGACGCTGGTGCGCGAGGTGCGTGACCCGAGCGGAGCGGTACTCTACCGGCACCGGCCCGAGCCGGTGCGCCGGGTGGTGACATCGGAGATCGCGGCCCGATTGCGGGAGTTCCTGCGCGAGGCCGCGGGCGAGGGCGGCACCGGCGAGCAGGCGCAGCTCACCAACTACTCGGTCCTGGGCAAGACGGGCACCGCCGTGCGCCTGGTCGACGGCCGCTACGTCCGCGGCCAGTATACCGCGTCGTTCGCGGCCATCTTTCCGGCCGACCACCCGCAGCTGGTGGTGATCGTCAAGATCGACAACCCGCGCGGTAATTATTACGGGGGACTCACGGCGGCGCCGGTGACCCGGACCATGCTCCAGCAGGCGCTCGCGTCGCGGCGGGTGGCGATCGACCGCGGACGCCTGGCGGCTCAGGACAGCGAGCCTCCCACGCGGCGCCCGCTCGAGGAGGCGCCGCCGGGACCGCCGCCGGTGGTCGTGACGCTTCCGTACCGCGCGCCGGAGCCCAGCACCGCTCCCCGTCCGGTGCCGGACGTTGGCGGGCAGTCCATTCGCGAGGCCGCGCTGGCGCTGCATCGCCGGGGGTTCCAGGTCAACCTGCGCGGGCTGGGACGCGTGGTGCGCACCGTTCCGGCCGCCGGGGAGAACGCCCGTCCCGGCTCGTCGGTGCTGGTGCTGGCCGAGTGAGCCCCGCACCACATTTGCGGTCCAAATGACTTGAGCGCGCCGCGATCGGCGCGCCGGGAGTCTATCGCATGGCTTTGAGCTGGACCCAGCTGCTCGACGAGCTTCGGCGGGCCGACCTGCTGGTCTCCGCCCCGGCGACGGGACCCGCTCCCACCGGGGTGGGCATGGACAGCCGGACCATCGCGCCCGGCGTGGTATACGTGGCCGTGCGCGGCTCCCAGGCCGACGGCCATCGGTTCGTGGCCGACGCGGTGAAGCGAGGAGCGCCGGCCGTCGTGGTCGAGAGCGCCCAGCAGGCCGGCGTGCCCGAGGTGGTAGTGCGCGACGGTCGGCGTGCGGCGCTGGCCGTGGGCCAGGCCTGGTACGGCCATCCTGGGCGCCAGCTCACCCTGATCGGCGTCACCGGCACCAACGGCAAGACCACCACCACCGGTCTCATCCGCCACCTGTTCAACGCCGACGGCGGCGCTGGCAGCATCGGGACGCTGGGCGCCTTCGACGGACACGACCAAGCGGTGGAGTCCACGGCGGGCTCGCTCACCACGCCGGGGCCGATCGACCTCCAGGCCACCCTCGCCGAGCTGTTGGCACGCGGTTGCTCCCACGTCGCGATGGAGGCCTCGTCGCACAGCCTCGATCAGAGTCGGCTCGACGGGCTGTCTTTCGCGGCCGGCGTGTTCACCAACCTGACCCGCGATCATCTCGACTACCACGGGACGATGGAGGCCTATCTCGCCTCCAAGCTCAAGCTGAGCTCGCTGCTCCGGCTGGGTGGGGTGGAAGTAGTGAACCTGGACGACCCGGCCTGGTGCGTCCTGCCGGCGCGCTCCCCTCGCGTCACCTTCGGCCTGCACGCGGCCTCGGACGTGCGGGCCACCGGCGTGGTGCTCGACGCCTCGGGCAGCCGCTTCCGACTGGAGGGTCGGTTCGGGTCGACGGAGGCCTCGCTGCCGCTGCTGGGCGACTTCAACGTGAGCAATGCGCTGGCCGCCGCCGCGTGTGCCCTCGGCCTCGAGCGCCCGCTTCGCGAAGTGGTGGATCGGCTGGCGCAGGCGCCGCAGGTGCCCGGGCGCATGGAGCGGATCTCCGACATTCCGTGCACCGTGCTCCGGGACTACGCCCACACGCCCGATGCCCTGGAGCGCGCGCTCGCGACACTCCGTCCCCTTACCCGCGGCCGACTGATCGTGGTGTTCGGCTGCGGCGGCGACCGCGACAAGGGCAAGCGGCCGATCATGGGCCGGATCGCCGCCGAAGGCTCGGATCTCGCCATCGTGACCTCCGATAATCCGCGCACCGAGGACCCCGGCGCGATCATCGACGACGTGGAGCAGGGGATGGCCGACGTACCGCACCTCAGGTTCGTCGACCGTCTGGCCGCCATTCATGCCGCGCTGGAAGCCGGCCGCCCGGGCGACACCATCCTCCTCGCCGGCAAGGGCCACGAGACCTACCAGGTGCTCGGCACCACCAAAGTCCCGTTCGACGAGCGCGACATCGTCCGGGCCGCCACGGGGCAGTCCGCATGACCGTCTGGACCGCCGGGCGGGTCCGGGCCGCGCTGGATCTGCCGCCGGGGCCGAACGACGGGGTCACCTTCGCCGGCATTTCGACCGACTCGCGCGCGCTCGCTCCCGGCACGCTGTTCGTGGCGCTCGCGGGCGATCGCTTCGACGGCCACGACTATCTCGAGGCCGCGGCCGGCGCGGGCGCGACCGGCGTGGTGGTGCGACAGGGAGCGCGGGTGCCCCCGGGTGTCGTGGCCTTCGAGGTGCCGGACACCCTCAAGGCGTTCGGCCTGCTGGCGCGGGC
>DATEJD010000092.1:0-11989 GCA_035278325.1 Gemmatimonadales bacterium
CGAGTCCTGACAGCCCGGCGGACCGCCGCCGGCGACACCTGTGGGCCGTGCTCGGCGTGGTCATCGCCGCCGCGCTGCTCGTCTGGGCCCTGCGCGGCGTCCACGTGGGCGAGGTGGTCGAGCACCTCCGGAACACCCACCCGGTCCCGCTGCTCGCCGCCATCGCGATCGCCACCTCGACCTATGTGATCCGGATGGTCCGGTGGCGGCTCCTGCTCCGGGATGTCGACGGCGGACCGCTCCCCGCGGCGCCTCTCTGGCACGCGGTCGCCATTGGCTTCATGGCCAACAATCTCCTGCCCTTTCGCGCCGGCGAGCTGGTGCGCCTCCTGGCCGCGTCGCGCCTCGCGGGCGCGCGGTTCAGCGCCGTGCTCTCGTCCGTCGCGGTCGAGCGGGTCTTCGACGCGCTTACCGTGGTGGCCCTGTTGATCGTGTCGCTGCTGGCGTCCGATCTGCCGCCGGACGTGGCCGTCGGCGGCGTGTCGCTCCGCCGCGCGGCCCAGGCAACCGGGCTGCTCGCCGCGGCGGCGCTGGCGGTGGCGCTTGCGGTCGTGGCCTTTCCCGCGGCCTCCGAGCGGGTGGTGCGCCGACTCCTTCCGGCCGGGCGAATGGCCGACCGCATCGTGAGCCTCATCGAGGGCATCCGTCATGGCCTCGCCGTGCTCCGATCGCCCGCCCTCCTGGCCGGCACCATCTTCTGGTCGGCAGTGCTGTGGCTGGTCAACGCGTTCGCGTTTTACGTCGCGTTCCGCGCGTTCGACATCCCGGTCGGCTTCATGGGCGCCTTGCTGTTGCAGGGGATCCTGGTCTTCGGCATCTCGGTGCAGCTCACCCCCGGGTTCGTGGGCCAGTTCGAGGCCGCCATCGTAGCGGCGCTAGCCCTGTTCCAGGTCCCGGTCGCTCTCGCCTCGTCGTATGCCATCGCGTTCCACGCCACCACCTTCCTCCCCATCGTCCTGCTCGGCGCCTGGTCGCTCGCGCGCACGCCGGTCGCCCTGAGCGATCTCCGCGCGCCGCACACCCCATGAGTGCCGAGCGGGTCAGCGTCCAGGCGCACGCCAAGCTGAACCTTTTTCTTCGGGTGTTGGCCCGCGAGGCGGACGGCTTCCACGGCCTGGAGACGCTGTTCTGCCTGGTAAGCCTGGCCGATACCCTGGGGGCGGAGCGTCGAGATGGGAAGGGCGTCACGGTGGAGGTCACCGGCGCCGACGTGGGTCCCCCGGAGCAGAACCTGGCCGTTCGCGCCGCCGCCATGGTGCTCGAGGCCACCGGCCAACGGTTCGCGGTTCACCTGACGTTGGAGAAGCGCATCCCGCTGCGTGCCGGACTGGGCGGCGGCTCCAGTGATGCGGCCGCCGCGCTGGTCGCGGTCAACCGGCTGGCGGGAAACGCCGTGCCCAGGCACGAGCTCCTGCAGTTCGCGGCGCGGCTCGGGAGCGACGTCCCGTTCTTCCTGGCCGGCTCACCCCTGGCACTGGGCTGGGGACGCGGTGAGCGGCTGCTGGCACTCCCACCCTTGCCGGCGGCGCCGGTGCTGCTGGTGACGCCGCCGATCGGTGTGGGCACGGCGGAAGCCTACGGATGGGTGGATGCGGCGCGGCAATCGGCGGGCCGGCGGGGCGCCGTCGCGCTGGACCTGGACGCCTTGTCGCGTTGGGGAGACATCGGCCGGCTGGCGGGGAATGACTTCGAGTCCGCCGTGTTCGCGCGCGTGCCGGAGATTCGCGCGGCGTTCGAAGCGCTGGTGCTGACCCGCCCCCTCGTGTGCCGGATGAGCGGCTCGGGATCCACCCTGTTCGCCGTCTACCGCTCGGCGCGCGATCGCGACGACGCGCGGTCGACCCTCGGCCGGAAGCACGGCCGGCTCGACGTGGTGGAGACGCTGATCGCGCCTCCGGCTAGCTGATCTTTACGATCCTCGCGACCGAGGGCACCCCCGTCCCATTCACGATGAACAGCATGTAGTGCCCGGGCGGCGCGATGTTCCCGGTGCTCGGGGCGATCACGGTGAGCCCCGTCGCATTCACCGAGAAGGTGAGCTTGAGCCGCCGGCTGTTCTGGTCGAAGGCATGGGTGACGGCTCCCAGGCGGATCAGACTCACCTTCGCGATCGAGCTGGCATTGGGCGTGCCGACCTGGAACGACTGGCCGTACCGCAGCGTAGCCGGCGCGCTCGCGATGGTGGGCCTGGCGCCGCGGAACAGATAGGGCGGCGAAAAGATCTCGGCGTTCTTCTGGTTGGGCGTTCCCGCCGATTCGCTGCCGCCGGCCACCAGCACCCGGCCATCGGGGAGCAGCAGCGCGGTCCCGTGATAGTCCCGCATGATCTGATTGCTCGACAGCACGGTCCACTGGCCGGTGGCGGGATTCCACAGCTCCGCCGTGTACACCGCCTTGGTCGGGTCGTTGAACTTGGTGCCGCCCACGCCGCCGGTGGCCAGCACCTCACCGGTCGGAAGCACCGTGAGGTTCAGGTGCCGCCGCGGCACTGACATGGAGCCGGTCCAGTTCCAGGCCGGCGTGGCGGCATCCAGATCGATGACCTCCGCGGTGTTGGTGGTTCGCGCGCCGCCGGCGTACAGGATCTTGCCCTGCTCGTACATCACGGCCGCCCCATAATCCCGCGCGCTGGCATACACGTGCTTCGGGCCGCCCTTCCAGGCGCCCGTGCCCGTGGTGACGACGTAGCGGCTGGCCACGGGCGATCCCGCGACGAACACGGTGCCCTTCGAGGTGAGAAACATCCGCGGGTAGTACGGGAGGACCCTCGACGCGGTGGTCAACTGGCGGATGGCCCCTTTGCTCCAGACCTCGGGGAGCGTCACTTCCATGCTCTCCTGATCCCGGCCGGCCACGATCAGGACGTCTCCGTTCGCCAGCGTGGTCGCGGTGGGATACCATCGCCCGCGAGCCATGAGCGCGCTCGAGATCCAGCTGGTGGTGGCGGGATCGAACACCGTCGTATTCGGGAGGCCGTAATCGTAGTCGATGTGCCCGCCGGCAAAGAGCACCCGTCCGTCGGGCAGCACGGCTTGGCCGGCGCAAAACAGCCAGGCTGGCGATGGGACCGCGGTAAACTTGCCGGACGCGGGGTCCCACACCTGTGGGTCGCCGGTCCTTCCCAGGGACAGGATCCGCTGGTCGGGCAGGAGCACCATGTGAATGGCGACGATCGGCCAGCTGAACGGCGCCGACCATGAGCCAGCCTGCGACCCTGATAGCGTGGCCAGCGCTGGCGCCGACGCCGATTCCGCCGAGCACGGTGCGCCCCCGTTGTCGCGGGTCACCAGGTGGCGGCCGTTGAGGTAGAGCTCCACCGCCCCGCTGGTGCGCACCTCCACCGTCTGCTCGGTGATCGCGGGGTCCATCCTGGGCGCCGCCGCCAGGTCGGCGGTACCTTCTTCCCCGCTTCCGACTACCCGGTAGGTCACCGTGATCGGCACGCGGCGGGCGTTGCTGATCACGAACCGGTTGCCGCAGGCGTAGGTCAGGTTGATGGAGGCAGAATTGCCGAACTCGGGATCGGTCGAGGGGGCGCCTGACCGTGGGCCGGGGCTCCCGGACTGGTCAGCGCACGACAGCATCACCAGCATCATCCCGCCGACCAGCGCGAGCTGGCCGATCGACATGCGCTCCCGGCCGCGATTCATCGTCGACTCCTCGCGTGGCCGCCAGTAAGGTGAAGCAGAGTGCATCAACTTACAGCCGGGTGCCGGCCTGTCGAGTCCCTCGACGCTGCCTATGCGGCGTACGGGCGCCGAGGGAAGGTGACCCTGATCACAGGACATTCGCGGGCAGAACGCTAGCCTCGATGCCTGCCAAGCGTATAGCTTGGCCTACGTCACACGATCCTCGAAACATCGATCCGGCGGACTCGGGGGCTTCCGCGCCCGCCGGTGCTGCAGGCTGCCGCAGGGCGACTCGACGCGTGGGCTGTTTCGAACGCGGCACCGACTGGCTCGGAACCGCCCGCGGCGGCAGCGCGCGCTCTTAAGGCAAACCCTGCGACCGGGGGACGCTTCGTGCGGATTGGGGTCATGCTGCGTCACTTCGACCAGCATCAGGGAGGGGTCAGGGTTTACACCCGCCGGCTGCTCGATGCGCTGCTGGAGCTCGACACGGAGCATGAGTTCGTGCTGCTCTATCGCAACCCCGCCCTGCTGGGCACCAACAGCGGGCGGCCGAGAGTGGAGGAGCACGCGCTGGAGGCCAGCTCCGTGTTCGGGTGGGACCAGCTCGCCGTGCCCCGGGCCGTGCGCCGCCACGGCATCGACGTGCTCTACAACCCCAAGTACTCGATTCCCCTTCGGGCCGGCTGCCCGGCCGTGTGGGTGTGCCACGGCCTGGACTGGTACGTGATGCCGTGGGCCTCGCGGTTCGTCGACCGGCTCAGCCATCGGTTCCTGGTGCCGCGCTATGCGCGCCGCGCCGCCGCCATCATCGCGGTCTCCGAGGTCACCCGCCAGCACGTGCTGCAGTTCCTGCCGGTCGCGCCCGAACGGGTCGTGACCGTCTATTCCGGCGTGGACGACGTGTTCCGGCGGAGGTTGGACCCACCCACCCTGGAAGCGGTGCGACGCCGCTACGGCCTCCCACCGCGGTTTCTGCTCTACGCCGGTGCCATCTACCCGCCGAAGAACTTCACCCGCCTCGTACAGGCCTATGCCCGTGTGGGGCCGGGGCGCGGCATCCCGCTGGTGGTGGCGGGCGGGGAGAACCGGTTCCTGTCGGAGCGCGAGCTGCTCGAGCCGAAGGCACTGGGGATCGAATCATGGGTCCACCGCCCCGGCTGGATCGAGCAAAACGATCTCGCGGCCGTCTACGCGATGGCGGATGCCCTGCTCCTGCCCTCGCTGTTCGAGTCGTGCGGCCTCCCGGTGCTCGAGGCCATGGCGGCCGGATGCCCCGTGGTCACGGCCGACCGCTACGGCACCAAGGAGCTGGCCGAGAACGCCGCCGTGCTGGTCGACCCCGAATCGGTCGAGAGCATCGCCGACGGGATCGAACGGGTGCTCGACGACCAGGCCACCCGGGCGCGGCTCATCGAGGCGGGGCGCGTGCGGAGCGCGAAATTCCGCTGGTCCCGCGCCGCGCGGGAGACGCTCGCGGTTCTGGAGCGGGCCGCCGCATGACGGCGCCCGAGCTGGTCGTGAACGCCCGGAATCTCACCGGACCGCACACCGGGATCGAGATCTACATGGAGGAATTGCTCCGGGCGCTGGCCGCCACGCGCGAGCTCGGCATCACCACCCTGACCTGGGCGCCCACCGGCCTGAACGTGCCTGGCATTCACGAGGTCGTCGCGGCCCGGCGGCCGGAGCTCGACCCTGGCTCGCTCCGGGCGCTGGCCTGGAAGCTGTGGTTCGATCATGCCGGGTGCCTCAAAGGGATGCCCACGGACCGGCGCGTCCTGTACCACGGAATGGACGGCTTCCTCCCGTTCACGCTGAGCCGAAGCGTCCGCTGCGTCCTTACCGTGCACGATCTCGGGTGGCAGGCGCACCCCGAGCTCTACGCC
Organism: Gemmatimonadales bacterium; assembly: GCA_035278325.1. Classification (GTDB taxonomy): domain Bacteria; phylum Gemmatimonadota; class Gemmatimonadetes; order Gemmatimonadales; family GWC2-71-9; genus CAVVWJ01. The sequence goes on from DATEJD010000092.1 coordinate 5,519, forward strand.
ACCCGGCTGCGGCTCATGTACGGCCTGTTCGTACCCTGGGCGATCCGGCGGGCCGATCGTCTCATCGCGGTGTCCCGCTACACCGCCGACGATCTCATGCGTCGAGCCCATGTGCCGGCGGCCAAGATCGACGTGGTCTATCACGGCGTCGACCCGGCCTTCACACCGCTGGAGGGACGAACGGACTCCGAGTCACCCTATCTGCTGGCGGTCGGCGGAGTCTCGCCGCGGAAGAATGCCCGCCGGCTGATCGAGGCCTTCGTCCGCTGGCGGGGGCGCGGCGGACGCGCACAACCCTACCGCCTCCTCATCACCGGGAACTCGCTTGATCCGGAATTCACTCAGGCGGGGCGCGCTCCGGAGGGCGTGTCCCTGCTGGGGTATGTGGACAAGGCCGAGCTCCGGCGCCTCTACGCCGGGGCCGCCGCATTCGTGTACCCGGCCATCTACGAGGGCTTCGGCCTGCCCATCGCCGAGGCGATGGCCTGTGGGGCTCCGGTGGTGACATCTCGTACCGGGTCGGCCCCGGAGATCGCCGGCGGCGCGGCGATCATCGTCGACCCGTTCGATCCGGCCAGTATCGAGGCCGGAATCGAGCGCGCAACCCAGCCGCAGGAGGCCGAGCGCCTGCGGGCACTCGGCTACGAGCGCGTCCGTGCCTTTCGGTGGGAGCAGGCCGCCCAGGCGACCCTCGACACCTACCGGCGCGCGGAGATCTGACCGTACCTGGACCTACGAAGGAGGACATGGTGACGATCAAGACCGAACACCTGCCGGTCACCAAGCCCATTTTCATCGTCGGAACCGGGCGGTGCGGCTCGACCGCCTTCCATCGCGTGATGGGCCTGCACCCGCAGGTCATGTGGCTGTCAGGCTTCGCCGAGGAGTTCCCCACCCACCCGGAGTGGAACCGCTGGGCCGTGACGGCCGCGGGGAATCCCCTGGTCCGAAAGATCTTCGGCAAACGGATCAAACCGGGCGAGAATTACGGCTTCTGGTACGCGCATGCCTATGGCTTCGCCGAGCCCGGTCGCGACCTGGTCGCGGCCGACGTCACCCCTCGGGTGCGCCGACAGCTGCACAGCGTCTTCGAGCGCATGATCACCCACGAGCGCCACCGGATGCTGATCAAGCTCACCGGGTGGTCGCGGATCGGTTTCCTGAACGAGGTCTTCCCCGACGCCAGGTTCATTCACATCGTGCGCGACGGGCGCGCGGTCGCCAGCTCGTATCTCCACATCAACGAATGGCAATGGCGCGGCTGGTACGGACCCTATAGCTGGCGCTACGGGCCCCTCTCGCCCGAGGATCAGGCGGCGTGGGAGGCCAGTGGGCGCTCGTTCATCGCGCTCGCCGGCATCCAGTGGCGGCTGCATACCCGCGCCATCGAGACCGCCCGCGCGGGCGTGGACCCGGAGCGGTACCTGCAGGTGAGATACGAGGACTACTGCGCGGATCCGTGGGCGACCGTTGGGCGGGTGCTCGACTTTGCCGAGCTCGGGCGCGATCCCGGGTTCGAGCGCCACGTGAAGTCGGCCAAGATCACCGACATGACCAGCCGATTCCGGAAGGATCTGAGCCCGGAGCAGGTGCTCATGCTGTCCCACCTGCTCCGGGCCGATCTGGAGCGCTACGGGTACGACGTGTCCGACGCCGACGAGAACGATCGCAGTCGGGCTACCCGACCCGAACAATCGTACCAGCTGATGGCACGCCGTTCCGGTTGAGGATGAACAGGAGGTAGTGGCCCGGCGGCGCCAGGTTGCCGCTGGCGGGCGCGGTCACATCCACGCCGGTGGCGGTGCGCACGAAGCTCAGCGTGTTGGCCCGGGCGCTCTGATCGAAGGCGTGGGTCACCGATCCCAGGCGAATCCAGCGGACATCGGTCACCTGCGCCGCGTTGGGCGTCGCCACCGAAAACGTCTGACCATAACCCACCGTCGCCGGAACGCTGGTGATGGTCGGCCGCGCCCCCTTGAACAGATACGGCGGCGAGAAGATCTCGTGGTTGGCCTCGTCCGGCACCGGGACCGTGCCCACCATGGCGTTGCCGCTGGCACCGTGCAGGACCGTGCCGTCCGGCAGCAGCAGCGAGACGGAGTGGTACACCCGCATCACGCTGTTCGCGGCGAGCGTGGTCCACTGGTTGGTCTTCGGATCCCACAGCTCGGCGGCCCGGGCGGCGTCCCCCGGATTGATGTCCACAAAGCCCCCGCCGGTGGTGCCGCCCGTGATCAGGACTTTGCCGTCCGGCAGAATCGTCGAGTTGAGGTGGCGCCGTGGGAACGCCATCGTGCCCGCGCTCACCCACTGCGGCGACCCGGCGTTCAGGTCAATCTTCTCGGCGATGGCGGTCGGCGTTCCGGTCTCGGCGTCGGGCGACTGGTTCCAGGTCGAGTTTCCGCCGCCGCCGGTATACATGATCTTTCCAGCCTCGTACATCACCGCGGTCCCGTAGTCACGATTGAACTTCCAAATGTGGCTGGGCCCGGTCGACCATTTCCCCCGCTGGCCTGAGGTCGAACCATCGACGTCGAACCAGCGGGATACAATCCGCTCGCCCGCCATGAAGATCAGGCCGTTCGGCGCCACGAAATTCCGCGGGTAGTACGGGATGTTCAACGTACCGGCACCCGGCAGCTGTACCCACTGGTTGTTCTCCCAGATCTCGGGCGTCGTCACGAGCCTGCCGGCGGAATCACGCCCGGCCATGGTGAGAAGCCGCCCATCGGACAGGATCGTCACGGTGGGATACCAGCGCCCGAACGCCATCTTGGGGGCGGGCGACCACGTCTGGCTCGTTGGATCGAAGATGTTCGTGGCGTCGATGCCGGTGTCGTCGGCCTTATGCCCGCCGGACACCAGCAGCCGGCCGTCGGCCATGAACGAGTGGCCCGAGCAGAACAGCATCGTGTCGGCCACGGCCATGGTGAACTGTCCGGTCGACGGATCCCACACGCGCGGAATCGTGCCGTGGGTCCCCATCGCCCCACCGTCTTCGTACTTGCCCCACCCGAGCACCTTGCCCGTGGGCAGCAGATGAATGTGGAGCGGCACGATGGGCCAGAGCACGAGCGGACCCCACTTGCCGGTCGCCGCCTCCGGGGGCAGCGCGGTGACGTTCACGGGCGCGGCGGTCACGCTCACGCTCCCGGTGCCGAACGCGAGGGTGGTGCTGCCCGGGCCGCGAATGCCCAGATCGCCGTACTTGGCGAGGCCCTGAGCGTCAGTGGTGGCCGTCGCCGTCCCCTCGAGCGTGCCGGGGCCGGCGGACACGGTGGCGGTCACCTGGACACCCGGCGTGGGGTTGCCGCCGCCGTCCTTCACCTGCACCACCGGTTGAACGGTGGGATCGAACACCTCGCCGTCCAGCGCCGAGGTGGGTGGGTTGGTGGTCAGGACGATGGAGCTGCCGGTTCCCGCGGTGATCGTGATGCCGGAGGAGATGGCTGGAACGACGCCGTCCGCGGCGAATCGGAGGGCATAGCTGCCCGCGCTGCCCGTGATCGAGAGGTCGGCGAACGACGCGGTGCCGCTGCCGTTGGTCTGCTGGGTCACCGTGCCGTTGAGCGTGCCCGTGCCACTGGCGAGCGAGGCCGTCACCGCGACACCAGCCTGATGCTTATCGCTGCCGTCGGGCGCCTTGAGCTGGACCACCGGCTGGACCGCCAGCGCCATTCCGCTTTGCGCGGTGCTCGAGGGCTGGGTCACGATCGCCAGGCTGGGGCTGGTGCCGTCGGTCGCGATGGAGATGAACGTGACCGGTGAGCCGGTCAGGCCCGTCACTGCGGCGGTCGTGGTCTGCTCGCCAGCCTGGGATCCCAGGGTGCGGCTGACCGAGGCATGCCCGCTGGCGTCGGTTTCGGTGGTCGTGGCGGAGACCGCGCCGTCGCCCTCAGCGCTCCATGTCACGCTGACGCCCTGAACGGGTTCACCGGACGCGTCGGTCACCACCACGACGAGAGGATCGGCCAACGACTCCCCGACCCCGCCGGTTTGGCCATTTCCATCCAGCATGGCGATGGCGGAGGGAGTAGGGGGCGAGACATTGTCCCCGTTGCATCGAAGCGTGAAGGCGGCGAGGGCGGCGAGAAGCACGCCGGGGCGTACGTAACTGAGCCAGGTCTTATGCATGCACGGTAGTCTGAGAGGTTTCCGGGTCGTAACCCATGTCAGGATGCCGGGTTGCGTTGCTGGTCCTTGCAGATTTCAGGCGTTTGGCCCCGATGGACACAGCAAGCGTCGTTGCGGCAGAACGACTTAGCGGGGGGCTCCACAAGGCGTGAGCCCACCGAGGCGCGGCGCCAACGCTGGCGCCGGTGTTTCGCCACGCTTTTTCTGCCGAAATGGCGGCCGGTTTTCCGCTAACTCTCCGCGAAAGGCCGCCTTATCTTAACAAGGGTCGGCTAGTCCGGCTGTGACGTAGGCCCGGTCGGCCACGATCGGTCCTGCCTGGGCCGTCAGTTTGCTCTGCCTCCCATCCCGTATACGTTTGGCCACACTCTCCGAAGGCTGGCCCTTCGTCCAACGGCAGGACAGCGGACTTTGGATCCGTTAATGGTGGTTCGAATCCACCAGGGCCAATCGACTACAACTGACCGCGCGGTTCGGTTGGCGGCGGCGTCAGGACCGCCGGTCGCGACACAACGCCGCCGGAGCTTCATGCTCCGGCGGCGTTGTCTTCGTGAACCCTTCCGGGACTACGGAACGGGGTGCGCGGTAACCGTCATGACCAGGTCGTTGAAGTCGGGCTCGCCCGGGCCGCCCACACCATCGTCGAACGACAGCGTCCAGGTGGGGTACGACCCCGTGACGTGCAGGGCCGGCGATGTCAGCTGGTTCGTCGCGCCCGACACCACCTCGGCCTGCAGGTGGGTACCGGCGGCGAACGCGGCGCCGTCCTGCAGGTCGAACGACGAGCCCACGGCCGGATCGTAGCAGCCGTCGGTGAACAGGGTCTGCTGGATCGGCTCGGTGATCCGGAACGTGTTGCCGTGCGCGTCGCACGAGCGCGACTGCAGCGTCACCGTAACCGTGGCCGCGGCTTCGAGCACCAGGTCGCAGGAGGCGAAGCTGCCGGTGCCGGGCGCGTCCTCGCACTGGAGCGAAGCGGGCGGGGACACCGTGATCTGGGCCGTTTTGGTGCTGGTGAGCCCGTCGTTATCCGTGACCGTCAGCTGCGCGTCGTACACCGTCCGGCTCGTCGCGCCGTAGTGGTGCACCGGCGGATTCTGGGCATTGCTCTGCTCGCCGTCGCCGAACTCCCAGGCCCAGGCCACCACCGACCCGTTGCCGTCGGTGCTCTGGTCGGTGAAGGTGCAGTCGAGCGACGAGCATACCACGGTGAACGCGGCGGTCGGCGCGCCGGACTGGGCGGAGGTCACGCCGACGGCCTTGGTGACGCTTCCGGTGGCGCCGTCGTTGTCGGTGACGGTGAGCGTCACTTGATAGGAGCCGTCGCCGGCGAAGGCGTGGCTCGGGGCCGTGCTGTTGGACTGGGCGCCGTCGCCGAACTGCCAGCTCGAGCCGGTGACCCGTCCGTCACTGTCGCCGCTCAGGTTGGTGAAGGTACAGTCGAGATCGGTGCAGTCGCTGGTGAAGTCCGCCGTTGGAGCCTTGTTGCCCCCGGGCCCGTTGGAATCTCCGCAGCCGGCCAGTCCGGCCAACAGCACACCCGCGCTGAACACCTGGAGAAAACACCGGCCACTCGCTCGCATACTCGCCTGCCTGGTTGGGATGCTCCGCGATTCCCGCGCGGCCCGGGGGCCAGCCGCCGGACGGAAGACCCGTCCGGCGGCATTCACTGCACTGCGTTGAGTCGGTTGTGTGGTTTAGGGCGCTGGAGTGGCCTTGACCAGGATGACCAGATCGTTGAAGTCCGGCTCATTCGGGCCGACGAAGCCGTCGTCGAACTCGAGGGTCCAGCCTTGACTGAAGCTGCCGGTCACGCGGAGCTGAGCGCTGGTCGAGCCCGCGACGCCGGTAAGCACCTCGGCCGCGAGCTCGGTGCCCTCATCGTACGCGTTCCCGCTGTTCAGGGGGAACGGCTGGCCGGTGGTCGCGAAGCACCCGTCGGTGAACAGCGTGTCGACCGCCGGCTGGGTGATGACGAAGGTGTTGCCGTGGGCCTCGCAGTCGTGGGACACCAGCGTCACATTGACGGTGGCCCGCTGGTCGAGGGTCAGCGTGCAGTCCGGCGTGGTGCCGCAGGTGAGCGTGGCGCCGGGCTGGACCCGGACCTGCTTCGAGGCCTGGCTGGTGAGACCATCGCTGGTCACGACCAGGGTAATGGTGAACGTGGTCGGCTCGGTGACATCATAGGTCACGGTGCCGGGCTCGTCGCTCGTGCTGGTCTGGCCGTCACCGAACGTCCAGGCGTAGGTGACCACCGCGCCCAGGTTGGTGCTGGTGTTGTCGACCGTGCAGGACAGGCCGCCGCAGGTCACGTCGAAGCTGGCGCTCGGGCCGCCC
>DATEJD010000093.1:0-7626 GCA_035278325.1 Gemmatimonadales bacterium
GACCCCGACGAGCACGCCATCATCGCCCTGCTCGAAGAGCGCGGCATCGAGTACACCACCTGGGAGGGCTGGAACGAGCTCGACGCCCACGAACGCGCCCTCGGGGAGAAGTTCACCGCCGAATCCGCCGAACGCGGCACCGCCGTCCAACGCGAACGCGTCAAGGTGGTGCCCCGTCAAGAGATGGTGCGCATCTCACGCCAGAACGCGAGCTGAGGTCGCGCGTATCATGGCCGTATGTCGGACCTGACCGACGCCGAATACAGCCTGCTGCTAACGTTTCGGAACGCGCTGCGCGCGTTCATCGTCTGGAGCGAGCAGGAGGCCGTGAAGGCTGGCCTCACCGCCCAACAGCACCAACTGCTGCTGGTGGTACGCACACACAACGGGGGCGCGAGCGTCCGTGACGTTGCCGCTGCCCTGCGTATCCGCCACCACAGCGCGGTCGGTCTAGTTCGCCGTGCGGAGCTGACGCATCTGCTCGAACGCCATCGGGATCCCGAAGACGCAAGGGTGGTGCGACTCAGCCTCACCCCAGAAGCTGCAGTCATTCTTGAACGCCTCAGCCGCGCCCACCTCGATGAACTCCAACGTGCGGCGGCGATGCTCCATATTTCCGAGGACTTTCTCCACCAGCTTTCGGCTGACTTCCTCCAGCGCCTCCCGGGACTCTACACACAGGGCTCACCTTCGGCTTAGACTCACGACACGGAGCCTCGCAACGCGATATATTCACGGCCCGTTGGGGAGCTTCGGACGTGAGCGGCTAGCGATAGTCGCCCTCCATGGCCAACGGAGGTTCATGATGAGCATGCTCGATGAGCTTGACGGACCCGCAGCACTCCGCTCCTGCACGGCAGCCGAACTGACCCAGCTTGCCGGGGAAATCCGCCAGTTCCTAGTCGAATCAGTCTGTGCCACAGGCGGCCACCTCGGCCCGAATCTGGGCATCGTAGAGGTCACCATGGCCTTGCACCGGGTATTCCAGTCGCCCTTCACCCCCATCATCTTCGACACCGGACATCAGGCGTACGTCCACAAGATCCTGACTGGCCGCAGAGGCGGCTTCAGCAAACTGCGTACCGCCGGCGGCCTGTCCGGCTATCCCAACAGAAGCGAATCCAAGCACGATCTCGTAGAGAATTCGCACGCTTCGACGGCGCTCTCCTACGCAGACGGCCTGAGCAAGGCATTTGAACTCACAGGCAGCGACCGCACGGTGGTCGCCGTCGTCGGCGATGGCGCGCTCACCGGGGGCCTCGCTTGGGAGGCTCTTAACAATCTCGGAGTCTCACGGCGTCCCGTGATCGTCGTGCTCAATGACAACGGCCGCTCGTACTCCCCCACGGTGGGAGGCCTGCCCCGGCACCTGCATCGGCTGCATGACCGCCGGGGGTATGCCGCCGTCGTCGCCATGCTCGGCGTGGCTGGAGCTCAGGGGGGCCCGGCTGAATCGGACGTCACTGGATCCATCTTCACCGCGATGGGTTTCGAATACCTGGGCCCGGTGCCCGGACATGACCTGGCGGCCTTGGAACGCGCCTTGGCCCAGGCTGCGGCCCGGCGGTCCCCCGTGCTCGTGCACTGCCTGACGCAGAAGGGCCGCGGCTACACGCCCGCGGAGAACGACGACGCCGATCGACTTCACAGCGTCGGCGTCCTCGATGTTGCAACCGGGCGCCCCCCGCAGAGCTCGCAGACGACCCGCGCGGGGGCAGCGACGTGGACGGACGCGTTTGCGGAAGCGATGCTCGAGGCTGGCGCGCGCTACCCGGAATTGGTCGGCATCAGCGCAGCGATGCTCGGGCCGACCGGGCTGCAGCCGTTCGCGGACCGTTTCCCCGGAAGGTGCTTCGACGTCGGCATCGCCGAGCAGCACGCGATCACCTCGGCGGCCGGCCTCGCGATGGGCGGGGCCCATCCGGTGGTAGCCCTCTATGCGACATTCGCCGGGCGCGCCTTCGACCAATTGCTGCTCGACGTCGGCCTCCACCGGCTGCCCGTCACGCTGAGCCTCGACCGGGCGGGCATCACGGGCCCCGACGGTCCCAGCCACCACGGCATCTGGGACCTCGCGATGCTGGGCAACATCCCCGGCATGAGGGTCGCCGCACCGCGCGATGCCACGTCCTTGGCCGAAGAACTCCGGGAAGCCGTTGCGGACCAGCGGGGGCCCACCGCTCTGCGCTTCCCCAAGAGCAATCTCGGGCCCGCGATCCCAGCTCTTGGTCACCACGACGGCGTCGACATCCTGAGGACCGCCGATCGGGCCAGCGTCCTGGTCGTCGCGGTCGGTGCGACCGCCGTCGCCGCCCTAAGCGCGGCCGAAGCCCTCGCGGCCGAAGGGATCGAGTGCACCGTCGTCGACCCCCGATGGGTGCTGCCGGTCGCCGAGCCGCTGGTCAGCCTCGCCGCCAGCTACCCCTTGGCCGTCACGGTGGAGGACGGGGTGCGTACAGGCGGCGTGGGCAGCCAGATCGCCCAGGCGCTCTCGGCCACCGGCGCCGACACGACGCTGGTGAACCTCGGTCTACCCACCGCGTACATCCCTCACGGCAGCCGCACGGAACTGCTGGCCCGCTACGGACTGGACGCCTCGGGGATAGCCAACGCCATCCGCACCCTGATCGACCGGCCGGTGCTCGCCCGGCTCCATTCCAAGAGCGGCCAGCGGTGATCGCGTGATCACTGATCCAGCAAGCCTGACGGACGCCATGGCGGGTGAGAACTTCCCCGTCGCGCTGGCGGTGCTGCCCAGGCCCATCCGCGCCGACCTCGTCGCGGCCTACCGATTTGCCCGCTACGTCGACGACCTCGGGGACGAGGCCCCCGGAGGACGGGTGCCACAGCTGGAACGGGTCCGAGCCGAGGTCCACCGGTTGTACGAGACGGGCAACCCCGAGGACGAGGTGGTCGCCGGACTGGGTGGTCTCGTCGCCCGGACTGGGATGCCGATCGGAGTATGGCTGCGACTCGTCGAGGCCAACCTCATTGACCAGCGGGTGGCCCGCTACGAAACGTTCGACGACCTTCTCGAATACTGCCGGCTGTCCGCCAATCCGGTCGGAGAGATCGTCCTCCACATCTTCGGCTGCGCGACTCCGGACCGCATCGCCTTCTCCGACCGGATCTGCACCGCCCTCCAGCTGCTGGAGCACTGGCAGGACGTGGGCGAGGACTACAGCCGCGGCCGGATCTACGTGCCACAGCGCGACCTCCGGCGATTCAAGGTCGCCGAAACCCTGCTGGACAGCCCGGTGGCCACCGAAGAACTCAGAGCCCTCATCGCCTTCGAGACCGACCGGGCGCTGGCCTGGCTCGACGCCGGCGCACCTCTGGTCTCGACGCTCAGCGGGTGGCCGCGGCTCGCCGTCTCGGGCTACATCGCCGGAGGGCGGGCCGCCGCCTCGCTGTTGCGGCGCAGCGGGCACGACCCCATGCGTACCCGGAAGCCATCCGGCTGGGACGTCGCGCGGGCCTGGCTCGAGGCGACCGTGAGGTGGCCCGGATGAGCGTGGAAGCCGCGTACGAGGCCTGCGCGGAGATCACCCGCCGGGAGGCAAGGAACTTCTCCTACGGGATCCGCCTGCTGCCCCCGGTCAAACGCCAGGCCATGTGCGCGATCTATGCCCTCGCCCGGCGGATCGACGACATCGGCGACGGCAACATGCCGTCCGAGCAGAAGCTGCTGGCCCTCTCCGCCACCGCCGAGCGCCTGCGGAACCTGATCCGGGATGGCGCCGCAGGGGCACAGGATGACCCGGTCCTGGTGGCCCTCGCCGATGCGGCTGCCAGACTGCCCATCGCGCTGGAGGCCTTCGATGAGCTGATCGACGGCTGCCGCGCGGACGTCGAGGGCCGGCAGTACGAGAGTTTCGACGAGCTGGTCCATTACTGCCGCTGTGTGGCGGGGTCGATCGGCCGGCTCTCGTTGGGCGTCTACAACCCAGCCGAGCCCGAGCGAGCCCGACCGCTGGCAGACGCCCTCGGAGTCGCGCTCCAGCTCACGAACATCCTGCGCGACCTCCGCGAGGACCGTCAGACCGGACGCGTGTATCTGCCCCGCGAGGACCTTGATCGATTCGGCTGCTCCCTCGAACTCGACAGCATGGGCAATCTGGCGGACCCGCCCGAAAGGTTCGCCGCCCTGGTCCGGTTCGAGGCGGCACGGGCCAAGGACTGGTATGCCGAGGGCCTGGCGCTGCTGCCGTTGCTCGATCACCGCAGCGCTGCCTGCACCGCCGCGATGGCGGGAATCTACCGTCAGCTGCTGAATCGGATCTCCGCCGATCCTGAGGTCGTGCGGGCGCAGCGGCTGTCGTTGCCCGCGTCGGGGAAACTGCGGGTCGCGCTCCGGGCCATCGTGTGGGGGCGGACATGAGCGGGCCGAACAGCGCGGTGGGAGCGAGCACCGTAGTGGTAGTGGGAGGCGGTCTGGCCGGCATAACCGCCGCGATCGGCCTCGCCGAGCGGGGTACCCGCGTCACAGTGCTCGAAGCCCGGCCTCGATTGGGCGGCGCCACCTACTCTTTCCAGAGGGACAGCCTGACGGCGGACACTGGGCAGCACGTGCTGTTGCGCTGCTATAGCCGGTATCAAGAGCTTCTTGGCCGGCTGGGCGCACTGGACCGGATCGCCATCCAGGACCGGCTCGACGTTCCGGTGCTGACCCCGAGCCACCCCCCGACCCGGCTGCGTCGCGGCCTGCATGGCCCGGCCCCGCTCCATCTCCTTCCCGCGTTGGCTCGCTACCGCGCCCTGCCCGCGGCAGATCGGGCCCGGGCGGTGCTCGCCGCCCGCGCGTTGCGCGCCGTCGACCCCGATGATCCGGCCAACGACGGCGTCACCTTCGGCGCGTGGCTCCGTCGCCACGGGCAGACGCCGGCCGCCGTCGACCGGCTGTGGGGACTGCTGTGCATCGCCGCGTTGAACATCGTCCCGGACCAGGCGTCGCTCGCGCTTGCGGCCCGAGTGTTCCGAACCGGCCTCCTGGACGAGGTCCGAGCGGGGGACGTCGGGGTTCCCCGGGTCCCCCTGTCCCGTTTGCACGACGGGCCGGCCCGGGCAGCGTTCGCGCGGCTCGGCATCGGCCTGCACACCGGGGAGCGAGTGCGTGGCATCAGCGGATCCGGCAGTGGCGTCAGCGTCAGGACCGATTCCGGGGAAGTCGAGGCCGACGCCGTCGTGCTGGCCGTGCCACACGCCGCAGCGGCGCGTCTGGCCCCGCCGTCCGCTGTGCCGGACCAGCGCTGGGATGAGCTGGGGGACGCCGCGATCCTCAACGTCCACGTGCTCTACGACCGCCCGGTGACCACGCTTCCCCTCGCCGCGGTGCTGGACGCCGGGAGCTGGTGGGTCTTTGACCGGACCGAAGCGGCCGGGGCAACTCGTGGGCAGTATCTCGTTTCCTCGCTGTCCGCGGCGGACGAGCAGATCGGGACGCCCACGGAGGAGATCCGCACCCGCCATCTCGCCGCGCTGGCCTCGGTCTTCCCGGGCGCCCGCAGCGCCTCGGTCGTCGACTCGTTCGTGACCCGCGAACCCCGGGCCACCTTCCGACAAGGAGCTGGAACCGGCGCGCTCCGGCCGCCAGCCGCCACCCGTTGGCCTCGTCTCGTGCTGGCCGGTGCATGGACCGCAACCGGCTGGCCGGACACGATGGAGGGCGCCGTGCGCAGCGGACTGGCCGCCGTCGAGGCCCTCGATACTTCGCTCAAGAGCCGCGCGATGACAAGGGAAGTGATTGCATGACCGCCACCGTGAGCATCCTGGCCGAAGGGCAGCGGCGGATCGACGCCCCGCTCCGCTCTGCGCTGGACCGTCTGGACCCCGCGACCCGCCACGTCTGCGGCTACCATCTGGGCTTCTGGGACAGCGAGGCGACTCCGATTTCCGGTACGGGCAAAGGAATTCGGCCCGCCTTGGCGTTGCTCTCGGCGTGGGCGGCGGGCGCTGGCGACGAGATCGGCGTCCCGGCCGCGGTCGCGTGCGAGCTCATCCACAACTTCTCCCTCCTGCACGACGACGTGATGGACCACGACACGGAGCGGAGGCACCGGACGACGGCCTGGGCCCAGTTCGGCGTTCCTGCCGCGATCCTGGCCGGAGACGCGCTGTGTTCGCTCGCGAGCGAACTGCTGGCCGAGGCGCCCTCGGCCACCAAGGACTGGGCGCTTCGGTGCCTCACAGCCAGCACCCGCCGGCTGATAGCCGGCCAGGCCGCCGATCTCGCCTTCGAGACCCAGGAGCAGGTGAGCCTCGCGGAATGCCTCAAGATGGCCGCGGACAAGACCGGCGCGCTCATGGCCTGCTCGGCCTCGCTCGGTGCCGTCCTCGCCGACGCGCCCGCGGAACTGGCCTTGGGTCTGGCCGAGTTCGGGGAGCATCTGGGCCTGGCGTTCCAGCTTGCCGACGACATCCTCGGAATCTGGGGCAACCCCGAACGGACCGGGAAGCCCGTCTTGTCCGACCTCCGCTCCCGCAAGAAGTCGGTGCCGGTGGTGTACGCGCTGACGTCCGGAACTCCTGCCGGAGACCGGCTGGCCATGCTCTACGCATGGCCCGACGAGCTCGACGAGGCGCAACTGCACGAGGCTGCGGGACTCGTCGTGGAGGCTGGAGGCAAGGACTGGACCGAGCAGCGCGCCGACGAGGAGCTCGAGGCGGCCTTGGCCAGGATCGACTCCCTGCCCCTCCCGAGAGCGGTAGCGGAGGACTTCACCACGCTGGCCCGTCAGCTCAGCCACCGGGACCGCTGAGCGATGACCACGATCGATCGGAACGCTTCCGCCAGCCTCTGGCGTCCGGCACCTGCCCCTCCCCCGGCCGCAGCCCCGGCCGCAGCCCCGGCCCCGGCTGCGGCCCCGGCTCCGGCGGACGATGCCGCTGCCCAAGCCTGCTTGGACGCCGCGGTCCAGCACCTCCTGGGGCTCCAGGAGGAGGGCGGCTGGTGGCAGGGCGAGCTGGAAACGAACGTGACGATGGACGCCGAGGACCTGCTGATGCGCCAGTTCCTCGGCGTGCGGACCCCCGAGCAGACCGCCCAGTCCGCGCGGTGGATCCGCAGCCAGCAGCGCGGCGACGGTTCTTGGGCCAACTTCTACGGCGGCCCGGCGGATCCGTCGACGACGGCGGAGGCCTACGTCGCGCTGCGGCTCGCCGGCGATGCCCCGGAGGAACGCCACATGCGGTTGGCCCGCGACGTCGTCCTCGCCCACGGCGGCCTCGAGCGGACCCGGGTCTTCACCCGCATCTGGCTGGCCCTGTTCGGGGCCTGGAGTTGGGACGAAGTGCCGGCGCTGCCGCCGGAGCTGATCTTCCTGCCGCCGCGCGTCCCGCTCAACCTGTATGACTTTGCCTGTTGGGCCCGCCAGACGATCGCCCCGCTGACCGTTCTGGCGGCGTTGCGCCCGCAGGCCGAGCTGGGCTTCGGCATCGATGAACTGCGCGCCGGTGCTGCCGCAGCTGGCGTGGCCACCGAGACCCCCGCTCGCGCGCCGTCCCCGGCGGCCCGCGCCTTCGACCTGCTGGACGCGGTACTGCACCGCTACGAAACGATCCGGCAACGTCACCAGCGCTTCCCGGGGGAGGGAGCGCGGGCGGCGGCGCTGCGCCGCACCGTCGCGT
>DATEJD010000094.1:0-3881 GCA_035278325.1 Gemmatimonadales bacterium
TCCTGCGCCGCTATCCCGCCGCCGACTCCGCGGCCGATCGTGCGATCGCGCTGGCGCCCGCCAATCCGGGTATCGTGTCGCTCAAGGTGCTCGTGGCCGTCGCCCGCGGCGATCTCGACAGCGCACGCGCGGTGATCCGCACGGCGGCCACCCGCATCGATCCCGACGTGCTCTACCCATTCTTCGCGGCCTACCAGGACATGTATTGGGTGCTCGACGAGGCGGCGCAGCGCCGTGTGCTCGCGGCGCCGCCGAGCGCCTTCGATGGCGACAGCGCCAGCTGGGCCCTGGTCCGGACCGAGCTCCATCACCTCCATGGCGATCGTGCCAAGGTCGCGGCCTGGGCCGACTCGGCGCGGATCGCGGCCGAGCGGCAGCTGCGCGACGCCCCGGACGACTGGCAGCGACACGGGCTCCTGGGCGTCGCGCTGGCGTATCTCGGCGAGACAGACGCAGCCGTGCGTGAAGGCCGGCGCGGGATGGAGCTGATGCCGATCAGCCGCGATGGTTACTTCGGCCCCTACGCGCAGCTCCAGTTGGCGCGCATCTATCTGCTGAGCGGAAAGCTGGACCTGGCGCTGGATCAGCTCGAGCCGCTGCTCGAGGTGCCGTTCTATCTCTCACGCGGGTGGCTCCGCCTGGATCCGACCTTCGATCCACTGCGAAGGCATCCGCGATTCCAGCGGTTGGCGGGTGGCCAGTGAGCCCTCGCCAGAGTCATCCTGAGCCCTGGCTGCGCCCAGGGTAAACTCCGCGAAGGAGCCATACCCTGACGCATGGCCACTTTCGCGGAGTTTACTCTGGGCGAAGCCAGGGCTCAGGGTGACTCGTAGGAGGAGCGACACTCGTAGGAGGAGCGGTAAGTGACACGTGCCTCAAGCACGCCGTCCCAGGCGGATCGACTCGCCGGCTCGCTGCTGGGCCTCGCGCTCGGCGATGCCCTCGGGTTCGTGGTCGAGGCAGCGCCGGCCGAAGTCGCGCTTGCCTATGCGCGGGAAGAGTTGGCCACTCGGTGCATCGGCGCCCGCGCTCATCCCGACTTTCCCTTCGGCCAATACAGCGATGACACCCAGCTCGCCCGCGCGCTTCTGCTCGGCGTGTGCGACACGGGTGGGTGGGATCCGGCGGCCTTCGCGCGGCGGGTGGAGGAGCTGTTCCGGGCAGGCGACGTGGTCGGGGCGGGTCCCGGCTCCCGTGCCGCCGCGGCACGGCTCAGCGCCGGGGTGAGCTGGCGCGAGTCAGGAACACCCGCCCCCTATGCCGGTAACGGCGGCGCGATGCGCGTGGCTCCGCTCGGCGTCCTGCTGGCGGATGATCCCGCCCGGCTGATCGAGGCGGCGGCGGAGCAGTGCCTCGTCACGCACCTGGACCCGCGGTGCGCGGGTGGCGCCGTCGCGGTGGCGGGAGCGACCGCGCTCGCCTCCCGACCCGGGCCAATCGACGGGCCGCGCCTGCTGCAGGACCTGGCGGAAATGGTCTCAACGGTCAACCTGGAAATGGCGGACGTGGTCGGAGCAGTCCCCGCATGGCTCGACCTGCCACCCGCAAAGGCGAGGGAGCAGCTGCACCAGGCGGCGCTCGACCCCGGCCAGGGCCCGGTATGGTGCGGCATCTCGAGCAACGTCGTCCCGAGCGTCGCGTGGAGCCTCTACGCGGCGCTCCACTCGCCCGACGACTACTGGGCCGCCGTGTGTACGGCGATAGAGGCAGGGGGAGACACCGACACCATGGGGGCGATGACCGGCGGCATCGTTGGGGCCAGGGTGGGGAAGCGAGGCCTCCCCGAAACCTTGCTCTGCCGGCTCACCGACCGCGACCGTTGGGCGGCCGAGGAGCTCGAGCGCTTGGCGATCGACTGTGCGGGGGTGATCGGCTCCGGTCAGCCTGCGCCCGAGTCACCCTGAGCGAAGCGAAGGGGGCATGCGTCGGCTCATGCCTCCTTCACTACGTTCAGGGTGACTTCCGCCGTGGCGCCGACCGACGGACGATCACGACCAGGCGAGCAAATTGCGCGAGAACTCCCAGCACACCCGCGGCGAATACGCAGGCGCCCGCCTGCGCCGACACCTCGCTCCCCGTCCAGATGCCCGCTGACATGAGCCACACCCCGCCGGCTACGACCACCAGACTGGCCCAGGCCGCTCCTCGCGGCATCAAGCCGGCCGAGTCGCGCCCGGCGGCGGATGCGGCGCCCAGGTTGAGCCACACGAGGAACGGAATCACTCGGTAGTACACCCCCAGGATGAGAAGGACCAGCCAGCCGAGCACCGCCATGACAACGTATGCCGCCACACTTCGGGCGAGCGCGCGACCCCCGCCGGCTTGAAGGACCGCCAGGCCGAGCGAGACTGTTGCGGCGAGGCCGAGGAAGGCCGCCGCCATGAACCCGAGCGCCGGGTCCAGCGGCCGGGTGCGATGCCTGAAGTAGGTCGCCACGAGGGCCAGATAGCCGGCCATCGCCAGCGTCAGCAGAGCAGCGCCCGACAGCGTGGCCGGCCTGGAAGCCGCAAGCTGACCAATCGAGAACACCAGCAGTCCGAGTCCGGCCAGCGGACCAATCCAGCGTAGCGGCCACGACGGCACGCGGTCCGGCGCCAGGAACATCGGCAGGAGACGACTGCTGACACCCACGGCGGTCAGGGTCGCGAAGCCAAGGGCGGCCAAGTGAAAATGCGCCGCGAGGGCCCCGAGGCGCTCGACATGCCACCAGCCCAGGCCCTCGCCGATCCTCGCGCCGGCCAGCAGGAAGGCGAGCCCCAGGGCCGAGTGGCCGGCGGAGATGTAGCGGCCCGTCACCTTGCCCTGTGTGGCTCGGCGGCGCTGCGGCAGCAGGGTCCAGGAGGCGCAGCCGATGGCGCCGGCCACCAGCACCCAGCCAGCTCCCTGCCAGGCCGCCCAGGCGTACCACAGACCCGCCACGAGGACCAGCGTTCCCCCCGCGAGGAACCCGAGCCCGAGAGCGGCGGCGCGGACGCTCCGCACACTCACACCCAGCAGTGCCGGCAGCATCTGGTAGAGGGAGCCGAAGATGGTGGTCGTGATGACGCCGAGCGTAAAGCTGTGAACCACCGCGATCACCCGCGGGTCGAGAAAGCCTCCTCGAGCGAGCAGCGGCGCTACCAGGACCAGTCCACATGCGCCCGCCGCGAGCCAGGTGAGCGACGCCAGAAGATGCGACGCCACCAAGGCAAAGGGGGGAGGATGTGCCGGTACCTGGCGGACCGGAAGCTCACGCGGACCAGCAGGGAATGCGAGGCCAATCGTCATGCCGCGCAAGCTGACCGGAGCCGTCGAAAGCGATCATGAAAAGCCCGTGAATTCCTCTTCACACCGCGATGCCGGTCCCCCGAAGAAAGGACGGAAGGACGGAAAGACGGAAGGACCGGCGGGCCCCTGCTGGTCCTTCCGTCTTTCCATCCTTCCATCCTTCCCCCCGACAAATTCGTCGGAATCCCACCCGCCCATGCCGCCCCCGCTTACCGCTCACCGCATTATCTTCTGTGCTTTCCCGTCCACCCCACACCCGAGGCGCAGGCACACTGTGACCACCATCGCACGCTCCCTCAACGGGGGACCGACCACGCTCACGGCAGATCGCGTCGACTCCATCTTCGGCACCGACATCTTCTCCCGGACCCTCATGCGGCAGCGGCTCCCGAAGGAAGTCTACCGGAGCCTCCTCCGGACCATCGACCACGGCGAGCCGCTCGATCCGGCCGTCGCTGGTGTGGTCGCCGCCACCATGAAGGACTGGGCGATCGAGAACGGCGCCACCCACTATACGCACTGGTTCCAGCCGCTCACCGGTCTCACCGCCGAGAAGCACGACTCGCTGGCGGCGCCGGATGGCGCGGGCGGTGTGGTGTTCAACTTCTCCGGCG
>DATEJD010000095.1:0-3198 GCA_035278325.1 Gemmatimonadales bacterium
TGGTGACGGCGACCGGCCTCGCCGCGGCGTGGGCGGTGTATCGCCGGTTCGGTCGGGGCGTGGCGGGGCTCAATGTGCCCGACGTGCAGCTCCGGGTCGCGCGCCACGGCGGCCGCATTCCGGCGCGACCTGCGCTGGCCCGAACCGCCGCCAGCGCGATCACGATCGGCGCGGGCGGCTCGGCGGGGAGCGAGGGGCCCGTCGCCGTCCTGGGCTCGTTCTTCGGCTCATGGCTGGGGCGGATCTTCCGGTTCGAGTCGAGCCGGGTAACCACACTGGTAGGGGCCGGTGCGGCCGCGGCCATCTCGGCGGCGTTCAACGCGCCGCTGGCCGGCGCCTTCTTCGCGCTGGAGGAGATTCTCGGCTCGTTCGCGACGGGCGCGTTCTCGGCAGTCGTGGTCAGCAGCGTGCTGGCGGCGGTCGTCTCGCGGGCGGTGTTCGGCAATCATCCGGCGTTCCCGATCCCGGTGGAATACGGGTACACGCTGACCCGCGAGGTGGTGCTGTTCTATCCGCTGCTGGGCGCGGTCACTGGCCTGGTCTCGGCGCTGTTCATCTGGTGCTTCTTCCGGTCGGAGGACTGGGCCGACCGACTGCCCCTGCCGCGGGCGGCGCTGCCGTGGATCGGCGGGGCGGTGGTCGGCGGCCTGGCGTACTTCTCCCGCGGAATTCTGGTGGGCTACGGCCATCTGGCGGTGCACCTCGAAGTGTTCGGTCAGATGGCGTGGTACCTGCTCCTGCTGCTCGCGCTGGGCAAGATCCTGGCGACCTCGATCACGCTCACCTTCGGCGGGTCGGGCGGCCTGTTCACGCCATCGCTCTATATCGGGGCGGCCACTGGTGGCGCGTTCGGGGTGGCGCTCAAGGAGCTGTTTCCCAGGCTGCATATCCACCCGGAGGCGTACGCGCTGGTAGGCATGGGCGCGCTGGTGGCGGGCGCTACCAATGCACCGATCACCGGCATCCTGATCGTGTTCGAGATGACCAACGACTACGCGATCGTGCTGCCGCTCATGCTGGCCACGGTGATCTGCCACACGATTGCGCGGCGGCTGGAGCCCGACTCACTCTACAGCGGCTGGCTGCGCCGGCGCGGCGAGCGCATCGAGCACGGCTCGGACCGGGCCCTGCTCGCCGATCTCACCGTGCGCGAGGCCTACGATCCGACCCCGCAGGTGTTCCGGGCCGACGCGCCGCTCGCCACGCTGCTCGAGCACCTCCGCCCGGGCGAACAGACCACATTCCCTGTGGTCGACGCCACGGGCGCGCTGCTGGGCGTGGTCACCATGGCCGATCTGGCCCGGCTCAAGGAAGAGTCATCCGTGACCGAAGACGGCCGAGTGGCGGCCGATGTCGCCGGCCCGATCGAGGCGGTGACCCTCTCGGATACGCTGCTCGAAGCGAATCGCCGGATGGGCGTCCGCGGCACGCCGGTCCTTCCGGTGCTGGCACTCAACAGCCATCGACTGATCGGCATCGTGAGTCGCAGCCACATTCTCGCGGCGTATGAGCGTGCGCTCACCGAGGGAAAAGGCGGCAAAGCCTAGCCCGCGACATTTCCCGCGAAGCCGGCACGCCGCAGGGTAAGATCGAACCGCCCAGGGCGGGCTGTCTGCCTCGCTGTCTGCATCACAGACAGCGAGGGCGCACTCGGGCTAGCCTGCTGCAAGAGCACGGGCCCGCACGATCTCCCTTGGATTCGGCAGCCCGGCAGGGACCGGGATGACGCAATCAGCGCGGGCCGCCAGGCGCGACAACGAGAGCTCTCCGCCAGGGTCGCGACCAGCAGCGAGGCGCGGCCGTCTCCGAGCCATCGGCCTCGGCCTCATCACCGGTGCGGCCGACGACGACTGCTCGGCCATCGGGACCTATGCGAGCGCCGGCGCGAAGTTCGGCACCACGCTGCTGTGGACCGCGCCTCTCACCTTCCCGATGATGTTCGCGGTGGTGTACCTGTCGTCCAAGCTGGGGCAGGTATCGGGACGGGGGCTGTTCCAGGCGATCCGGGACTACATGCCCCGCTGGGTGTTGTACACCACACTGGTCGGCGTCATGCTGGGCAATACGATCGAGGCCGGGGCGGATCTGGGGGGAATGGCCGCCGCGATCAATCTCTTCCTCCCGATCCCGATTCCACTCATCGTGATTCCGGTGGCCGTCGCGATTCTGGCGCTCCAGATCTGGGGCTCGTACACCCTTATCCGGAATATCTTCCGCTGGCTTTCGCTGTCTCTCCTTGCCTATGCGGTGGCCGCGGTGCTTGCTCGGCCGGAGCCGGGGGCGGTCCTTCGAGGAACGCTCATCCCTACGCTGCAGTTCAATCGCGAATCCCTGTCGATCCTGGTCGCCATCATCGGGACCACGCTCTCCGCCTATCTCTACACTTGGCAGTCCAACGAGGAGGTCGAGGAGGAGATCGCTCGGGGCGACACGACCGTGGAGGAGCGCGCGGTAGCTACGAGCGGAGAGCTGCGCCGGACCCGACGCGACATCCTGTGGGGCATGGCGTTCTCGAATATCGTGATGTACTTCATCATCCTCGCGACGGGATCCACGCTCTACCCCGCGGGCAAGCGCGACATCGCCACGGCGGCCGAGGCCGCGGAGGCGCTGCGTCCGCTGGCGGGCGACGCGGCGGGCGTGCTGTTCGCGATCGGCATCATCGCGGTGGGCTTCCTCGCGGTGCCCGTGATGACCACCGGCGCCGCGTACGATCTGGCGCAGTCGGCGGGTTGGCGGCCCACCCTGAACGCGCGGTTTCGGGAGGCCAAGCGGTTCTACCTGCTCATCATCGGCGTGACCGCCGTAGCCGCGGGGTTGAACTTTCTCGGCATCAACCCGATGAAGGGCCTCGTGCTGGCGGGCATCGTTCAGGGCTTTTCGACCCCGCCGCTGCTGCTGCTCATCATGCTGCTGACCAACGACCGCCGGGTCATGGGCGCGCAGGTCAACAGTCGGGGGATGAATGTGCTGGGATGGGTGACGACGGCGACGATCTTCGCGGCGACGGTGGGGCTGGTCGCCACGTGGGTCATGGGCTGACGATGACGGGATGCCGCTCCTCGAGCCAGCGGTCGGGAAAGGCCACTACGTCCCTCACCGCCATCCGGCGGGGGTGGCCTGGCGCGGGCCTCGCCGACTCGGGCACCGCGCCCTCGAACATCAGCAGGTAAAGGCTCTCGCCCGCGTTCCGCGCAT
>DATEJD010000096.1:0-5164 GCA_035278325.1 Gemmatimonadales bacterium
GACGGTCGAGCTGGTGGCGCGGCAGCCGGAGGTGATCACCGCAGCCGCCGCGGACGCGGCACCGGTGGCCTGGTCGGAGGTCGAGCCCGTGGTGGCGCAGGCGGTCGCCGAGTGTCGAGCCATGCGGGCGCGCGAGGGTGAGGCGCTCGCCGCGGAGCTCCGGCACCGGGTGGACCTCCTGGTCCAGGCCGCGGATGCGATCGCGCTCAAGGCGCCCGAGCGGCTGGTGCGCGAGCGCGACCGGCTCCGTGGCGCGGTGGCCGAGCTGCTCGACGGTCGCCCGGCCGACGAGACCCGGCTGGCCCAGGAGATCGCCTTTCAGGCCGACCGGCTCGACATCACCGAGGAGCTGGTGCGCTTCCGGGCCCATGTTGCGGCCGTACGGGAATCGCTCGCGGCCGATCGCCCGGTGGGCAAGCAGCTCGGTTTCCTCGCGCAGGAGCTGGGGCGTGAGGTGAATACGATGGGATCCAAGGCCAACGACGCGGACATTGCCCAGCGCGTGATCGCGATGAAGGGCGAGCTCGAGAAGTTCCGGGAACAGCTCGAGAATCTCGAGTGAGGCCGTTCCTGCTGGTCCTGTCGTCGCCGTCGGGCGGCGGGAAGACGTCCATCGCGAAGCACCTGCTCACGGCCCGCGACGACCTGGCGTACTCGGTGTCGGCCACGACGCGGCCCAGGCGCGAAGGCGAGCGCGACGGGGTGGACTACCACTTCATCAGTCGCGACGAGTTCATGCGACGGGTGGATGCCGGCGACTTTCTCGAGTGGGCCACATACGCCGGCCATCTGTACGGCACGCTCCGGATCGAGATCGACCGGATCCTGCAGCGGGGCCGGACGGCGGTGCTCGACATCGAGATCGAGGGCGCGCGCCAGATCCGCGCCTCGTTCCCCAACTCGCTCCACCTGTTCGTGCTGCCGCCGTCGGCGGACGTGCTGGTGGGGCGCCTGGCGGGTCGCAATACCGAGCCGCCCGAGGTCATCCGCGAGCGGGTTACGCGGGCGGCCGACGAGCTCGCGGCGGTGGCCGAGTACGACTACGCCATCGTGAACGAGGATCTGGTGCTCGCGGTGGCGCAGGTGGCGGCCATTCTCGATGCCGAGGCTCGGAGGGTGGTCCGCCAGGAGGCGCTCCCCGCGTTTATCGAGCGGCTCCGGCGCGACGTGGTGGCGTACGCGGAGCGGATCGCGCCACTGAAAGCGTGAGCCTGCGTGGGCTCGGATTGGTTCGGACTCATGACTCGGATGCCCAAGAACGGAGAGCACGATGCGAATTACCACGCCGTCTGAAGTGGCCCGGCAGGCCGGGAACAAGTACCTCGGCGTTCTGGTGGCGGCCAAGTTCGCGCGCTACCTGAACGAGTTCCCCAAGGATCAGCTCGCGGCCAGCGGGGAGAAGCTCACCACGCAGGCCATGCAGTCGCTGGTCGAGGGCGAGCTCAACTACAAGCTCGTTCGCCGTCGCCGCTCGGAGGCGTGAGCGTGTGGGCCGGCCGCCGGGTGGTCCTCGGCGTGTCGGGCGGGATCGCCTGCTATAAGAGCTGCACGCTCGCGCGGCGGCTCACGGAGGCGGGCGCGCAGGTGGACGTGATCCTCACGCCCGCCGCCGCCGAGTTCGTCCGGCCGCTCACGTTCGAGGCGCTCACCGGGCGCCCCGTCCAGGGCTCGCTGTGGGAGCCGGGAGGGGCGTTGTCCCATGTGCGGCTGGGCCAGCTGGCCGACCTCGTGCTGGTGGCGCCCGCCACGGCCCACCTGGTCGCCCGCATGGCGCAGGGGCTGGCCGACGATCTGCTGAGCACGCTGCTGCTGGCCACCACGAGTCCCGTGCTGCTCGCGCCCGCCATGAACGACGAGATGTACGCCCACCCGCAGACCCGCGACAACATCGAGCGGCTTCGCGCCCGCGGAGTGGGCTTCGTGGGTCCCGAGATCGGCGCCCTGGCCGAGGGTCCCTCGGAGCGGCCGGGCCGCATGAGCGAGCCGGAAACGATCCTGGCCCACGCCGCGCGCTTCATCCGCGGGGCCGGCGGACCGTTGCGCGGCCGGCGCGTGGTGGTCACGGCGGGTCCCACCCGCGAGAGCATCGACCCCGTGCGGGTGGTCACCAACCGGTCGAGCGGCAAGATGGGCTATCGCGTGGCGGAGGCGGCCTGGGAGCGGGGCGCGGAGGTGGTGCTCATCTCCGGGCCGGTGGCGCTGGCGCCGCCGATCGGCGTGCGCGTGCGCGACGTCGAGACCACCCAGGAGCTCGAGGCGGCCGTGCGCGAGGAGCTGCCGGCGGCCGACGTGCTGGTGATGGCGGCCGCGCCGGCGGACTTCCGGCCCAGCGATCCCAGCGACAGCAAGCGAGCCCGGAACGACGGCGCGCTCGCCATCCCGATGGAGCCAACGGTGGACATCCTGAGTGCCACGCGCGGCGTGCGGCGGGCGGGGAGCGTCATCGTCGGGTTCGCGCTCGAGACCGGCGATGCGCTGGCCAAGGGGCGCGCCAAGCTGGAGCGCAAGGACCTGGACCTGATCGTCGTAAACGACGCGCTCGAGCAGGGCGCGGGGTTCGAGGTGGACACCAACCGGGTGGCGCTGCTCGATCGGGACGGCGCCGCGCAAATCCTCCCGCTCCAGTCGAAGCGGGACGTGGCCGAGGCGATCCTCGACGCGGTGGAGCGGACCCTTGGGCGATGAATGGCGCCGTTATCTTGCGCAGCAGGCCGAGCTCGGCGGCGCCGAGGTGATCCTCGGCGCGCCGCTCGCGAAGGAGTCGACCGCCACATCGATGCCGACCCGCCGTCCCTCGACAACTACGCCGCCTCCCTCTGAGGAGGCGCGTCCCCCCAAGGCAGAAGCCGCGGGAGCACAGCCCGTCGCGGATGCCCGAGCCGGCGCCACAGGACAGGAAGCGGCCCCGGACCCGACCAAGACGACGGCGTCGGCACCGAGCGAACCCAACGCGACCGAACCCAAATGGAAGCGCGGCGCTCCGCCCATCCCGGGCCCCGGCATCGTCGTCCTTTCGCCCGCGCCCGTCCTGCTCGGCAACGACCTCGGCATGCTCGAGACGCTCGACGCCATCGCCGAGCGGATCCGGACCACCTACTGCTGCGAGCTGTGTCCCAACCGGACCAACGCCGTGCCCGGCGAGGGGAATCCGAAGGCGCGCATGGTGCTGGTGGGCGAAGGCCCGGGCGCGACCGAAGACGCCACCGGGCGTCCGTTCGTCGGGCAGGCGGGCCAGCTGCTCGACTCGATCCTCGAGGCTATTGATGTCCCGCGATCTTCGGTGTACATCACCAACATCGTGAAGTGCCGTCCGCCCCAGAACCGAAAGCCCTTGCCGGATGAGATCGCCGCCTGCATTCCCTATCTCCACCGCCAGCTGGACCTCATCGCGCCGAAGGTGATCGTCGCGATGGGCGGGACCGCCGGCGAAGCACTGCTCGGCGTGCGAAAGAGTCTGGGCGAGCTGCGGGGCAAGGTGCACACGTACAACGGCATTCCGCTGGTCGTGACGTACCATCCCGCGGCGCTGCTGCGCAACCCGAACTGGAAGAAGCCGACCTGGGATGACGTCCGTATCGCCCGACAACTTCTCGACCGCTGACACCTACGTCGGCCGCTCGGCCCCCTGGAGCCAGGAGGCGGAGCAGGCGGTGCTGGCGGCGATGCTGCTCGACCAGGACGCGGCGCTCCGGGCCGCGGAGCTGGTCGACGACACCATGTTCTACCGCGAGGGGCACCGCCGCCTGTTCCGGGCGATGCTCGCGCTCACCGAGCGGCGGGTGGTCATCGACCACATCACGCTGCGCGACGAGCTGCTCCGCCGGGGCGACCTCGAAGCGGCGGGCGGACTCGAGTACCTCGCCGAGCTGGTGGACGCGGTGCCCACCGCGGCCAACCTCGAGTTCCACGCCAAGATCGTCCGCGACAAGGCCATCCTCCGCCGGCTGATCGAGGCCGGCACCGCCATCGTCACCGAAGCGTACGACGGTCACTCCACCGCGGTCGATCTGCTCGACGTCGCCGAGTCGCGCATCTTCACCATTTCCCAGCAGCGCGGGAACGACGGCTTCACCCGCCTGAAGGAGATGCTGTGGCCCACGATGGAGCGCATCGAAACGCTCCAGCGGAGCGGCAAAGCGATTACCGGCGTGCCGAGCGGATTCCTAGACTTGGATTCGCTGACGTCGGGCTTCCAGCCGTCGGAGCTGGTGGTGGTGGCGGCGCGGCCGTCGATGGGCAAGACCGCCTTCTGTCTCAACATCGCGGCGCACGCGGCCAGTGAGGGGCAGGGGGTCGCCATCTTCTCGCTGGAAATGTCCAAGGAGTCGCTGGTCCAGCGCATGCTCACGGCCACGGCGCGGGTAGACAGCCACCGGGTGCGGCAGGGCTCACTCCGCGACTCCGACTTCACCCAGCTCGCGCGCGCGGCCGGCATCCTCCAGACGTATCAGCTCTGGATCGACGACACGCCCTCGCTCACGCTGCTGGAGATGCGGTCCAAGGCCCGGCGGCTCAAGATCGACAACGATCTGCGGCTGGTCATCGTGGACTATCTCCAGCTCATGCGGAGCCCGGAGTACGCGGAGAACCGGGTGCAGGAAATCTCCGACATCTCGCGCTCCCTCAAGGCGCTCGCGCGCGAGCTCGAGATCCCCGTCATCGCACTGTCACAGCTCTCGCGCGCCTCGGAGCAGCGCGGCGGCGAGCGCAAGCCCATCCTCTCCGACCTGCGCGACTCCGGCGCCATCGAGCAGGACGCCGACCTCGTGATCTTCATTCACCGCCCGGAGTACTACGATCGCGAGGACGAATCCAAGCGCGGCCTGGCCGAAGTGATGCTCGCCAAGAACCGCAACGGCCCCACGGGCGACGTGCAGCTCCGGTTCGTGCGGGAGTACACGAGGTTTGACAATCTGTCGGGGAGAGAGGAGCCGGAATGACCGCGGACGATAGGGCGATAGGACGAAAGGACGATAGGGCGGTCGAGCCGACTGGCCTCAGTCACGGCGACCGAGCGGCCGGTCGCCATCGCATCGCCCTATCGCCCTATCGCCTTATCGGCCTATCGTCCTTGAGTCCAGATGCCTAAGAGTAGGTCGGTCTACCGCTGCACCGACTGCGGCCACGAACACCCCAAGTGGGTGGGCCGCTGCGAGGCGTGCGG
>DATEJD010000097.1:0-5616 GCA_035278325.1 Gemmatimonadales bacterium
CGAGGGATCTACTCCACGGTTTCGAGGACAGTCGAGTAGATCCCTCGCTGCGCTCGGGCTGAGGCCGCCTACCTGACCGTCCGACCGTCCGACCGTCGCCCTATCGCCCTCAATCACTCCCACTCCGCCGGTTCGCTCTCCAGCTCGGCCAACAGCACCAGGTAGCTCTCCCACCGGTCCCGAGCGATCGCGCCGGCCTCGACGCCCTCGCGCACGCGGCAGCCGGGCTCGGTGCGGTGGCGGCAATCCGCGTAGCGGCAGTCGTTGAGGAAGGGTCGAAACTCGGGGAAACAGGTATCGAGCTGCCCGGGATCGATCCCCCACAGACCGACCTCGCTGAATCCGGGCGTGTCCACCAGATAGCCGCCCGCCTCGAGCGGCAGCATGACGGCCGAAACCGTCGTGTTGCGTCCCCGACGCACCTTGGTGCTGATCTCGGCGGTGCGAAGCTCGAGGCCCGGCTGGACCCGGTTGAGGAGGCTCGACTTCCCGACGCCCGACGGACCGGTGACGACCGAGATGTGGCCCGCCAGCGCGGCGGCGAAGGCGGGGATGCCCTCGCCGGTGGTGACGCTCGTGGGATGGACCAGATAGCCCGCGCGGCGGCACCGCTCGACCAGGTCGGTGGCCGGGTCGAGATCCACCTTGTTGACCACCACGGCGGCGGCGATCTCGTTGGCCTCGGCGACGACGAGCAGACGGTCGATGAGCTGGGGGATGGGGGCGGGATCGCGCGCGGCCGTGACCACGAAGACCTGGTCTACATTGGCCGCGACGGGACGGCTACCGCGTCCTTCCGGCACGCGACGCTCGAGCAGCGCCGTGCGCGGCTCGACCCCGACGATGGCGTGGAGGTGGGCCTCGGGATCGGGCTCGAGCCGAACTCGGTCGCCGACGACCACCCTGGCGGTATTCCGCTTGGCCTTGCCCGCCAGGACGGCGCGAAGCTCACCGTCTTCCGTGGCGATGCGGTACACCGCCCCGTCGCGCTCGAGTACCGTGCCGAGCAGCGCCGTCACCACTCCGCGGGCGCGCGGGCGATCGCCTCGTCCAGCGCGGCCTTGACGTCGTACAAGGAGAGCGACTTGATCCGCTCGGCCGCCTCGTCCTCGGTGCGCCCCCAGGCGAGCGCCTCGGTCTCGACGTGTCCCACCGGCCGATCGCCCGCGGGCGACCAGCGCACGAACAGCAGTGCGGCGCCGTACAGGCCGCGGACGTCCGGCTCCGGATCCACGTACACGGCCACCGAATAGGCCTGGCCGTCGCTGCCTCCGAAGGCCGCGGCCCGGTCGTGCTTGGCCATGTAGCCGCCCAGCGTCAGCTCGCTCACCGTCCCGGTCTCGATTCCCGCACGATGTTCCCGAGCAGAAAGGCGATGTTCGCCGGCCGCTCGGCCAGCCGGCGCATGAGATAAGGATACCACTGGGTTCCGAACGGGATATAGACCCGGAGCCGGTAGCCGGCCCGGCGGAGGCCGTCCTGCAGGTCTCGCCTGACGCCATACAGCATCTGGAACTCGAACCGGTCGTTGGCAATGCCTTGTCGCCGGGTGAATTCCTTGGCGTGGGCGATGATGGCCTCGTCGTGGGTGGCGATCCCCGCATAATTGCCGGCCGAGAGGAGCCGCTCCATGAGCCGCAGGTAGTTGCGGTCCACGTCGGCCTTGTCGGGGAACGCCACCGTGGGCGGCTCGAGGTAGGCGCCTTTGCAGAGGCGCACCCGGGCCCCCATGTCGATCAGGTGCTCGACGTCCTGTTCCGACCGACGCAGCATCGACTGGATCACGACACCACAGTGGGCGCCGAAGCGATCGAACAGCCGCCGCCGGAAAAACTCCAAGGTCCGCTCGGTGTACGCCGAGCTTTCCATATCGAGCCGCACGAAGCCGTTGAGTGCCGCCGCCTTCTCGAGGATGGCGGTCATGTTGGCGACGCACAGCGCCTCGGAGATGTCGAATCCCATCTGGGTCAGCTTCACCGAGACGTTGACCTCGGTGCGGCTCGCGGACATCTGGTCGAGCATGCGGAGGTACTGGTCCCGCGCGGCCGTTGCTTCGGACTCGACCGTGACGCTTTCGCCGAGGAGATCGAGCGACGACGTGATGCCCCGCCTCGCCAGCTCCCGCGCGGCCTGGACGCCCTGCTCGATGGTCTCGCCGGCCACGAACCGCGAGGCGAATCGGCGGGCAAGGCCGTTCCGGCGCACGAAGTTGAACACACCCTGCCGCTCGGAGAGCCAAAGCAGGCCCTGTCGCATGATCACGATCGCACCTTGTCGGAGGTCAAACGCCCCCGAAGGTAGCGGGGGCCGTCGGCGGAGTGTAGAGGGGCGCGCGGCGCTGAATCTTTATGCAACCCTGTGACTGGCGTCACCTTACGAAGTTGGAGGGGCCAGATTTGTGTCCTTCCCCACGGCCCGCGATCGCCGCTCCTCCTACGGTGGCTCATGCCTTCGCGCCGCCGGCCACATGTTGCCTCAGACCCTTTCGAGTCCGCCCATGCGGCCGGCCTTCACTATGTGAGCGACGCATCCCCGGGGGTTCGCCGCCGGCGCGCGGGCCGGGGGTTCAGCTACGTGGGACCGGATGGCCACGTGGTTCGCGACAAGCCGACGCTGGCGCGGATTCGCAGCCTGGCCATTCCACCGGCCTATACCGACGTATGGATCTGTCCCATCCCTAATGGACACCTGCAGGCCACCGGCCGCGACGCGCGGGGCCGGAAGCAGTACCGCTACCACCCGAAATGGCGCGAGGTGCGGGACGAGACCAAGTACGGCCGCATGCTGGCCTTCAGCGAGGCGCTGCCTCGACTGCGGCAGCGGGTCGAGGAGGACCTGGCCAGGCCGGGCCTGCCGAAGGAGAAGGTGCTCGCGGCGGTGGTTCGGCTGCTCGAATGTACCGGCATCCGGGTGGGCAACGAGGAGTACGCCCGAGCCAATCGCTCTTTCGGACTCACCACGCTGCGGGACCACCACGTGGAGATCTCGGGCTCGACCATGCGCTTCGAATTCCGCGGAAAGAGTGGGAAGACGCACCGGGTGGCACTGAGCGATCGTCGGCTCGCACGCATCGTGGCGCGCTGCCAGGCGGTGCCGGGCGCGGAGCTGTTTCAGTACGTCGACGACGAGGGCGGCCGGGTGGCCATCGGCTCGGGCGACGTGAACGAGTACCTCCGGGAAATCACCGGCGAGGACTTCAGCGCGAAGGACTTCCGGACCTGGGCCGGCACGCTGCAGGCCGTCGCGGTGCTGGAAGATCTCGGCCCGGCGGACACGACGCGCGAGGCGAAATCGACCATCCTGCGCGCCATCGACCAGGTCGCCGAGCGGCTGAACAACACGCGGGCGGTGTGCCGGAAGTACTACATCCACCCCGCTGTGCTGGAGCGCTACGAGGCCGGCACGCTGCACCAGGCGCTGGGCCACAGCAACGGGAAGCCGCCCGGGGCGAACGGTTCGGGGCTCGACTTGAGCGAGAAGGCCCTCGTGCGGCTCCTCCGGACCCTCGAGACCTGAAACGAAAGCGCCCACCGGCCAAGTGCCGGTGGGCGCGCATCAACGGCCAGACCGCCGCGATCACGGTCCTCCGCCCCCGTATCCGCCACCGCCCGTGCCCCCGGTCCCGCCCATGCCGCCCGTCCCACCAGTGCCGCCCGTGGACCCCCCTGACCCGACGGTTATCGTGCCCGACATGACGGCCGCACCGTGCACCGTGCAGAAGTAGTTGTAGGTCCCGGCCGTGCTGAAGGTCCGCTGGAAGGTGCCCGAGCTCTGCTTTGCCGAGCCGGCGGCGCCGTCGGTGAAGGCGATCTGGTGCAGGGTATCCCCCATGGCCCAGGTCCAGGTCACGGTGGCGCCCGTGGCCACGCTCATGTTCGCAGGCGAGAAGAAGTTGTTCCCGACGGTGACGGCGTTACTGGTGCCGCCCGCGCTCGGACCTGTGGTGGTGTCCGCACCTCCGCCGCCTCCGCAGGCGGCCAGGTACATGAGTCCCAGCGCTCCGAGCACCGCATTCCGCTGCATACTTCCCTCCGGTCGACCGTCACATCGTGTTGCGTGGAAGCGTTCATCATGAACGCGTCACGGCCCGCGGTCTTGCACACCCGCAGCGGATTTGTGCAGCCTGAGCCGCGCCCCAATCTGCAACGCACCGATCCAGGATCGGCCAATGGAGCAGCGCGCAGTCTCGGTCGAGGGGTTCAGCCTGCGAGAGGGTCGCCACGCCGCCGGCAGCAGCCTGGCCTGGCACCGCCATGCGGGTGCCACGATGTGCTTCGTGTACAGCGGGGCCTTCGCCGAGCAATTTGCCGCGGTCACTCTCGAGTGCAGGCCGGGCACCTTCAAGATCACGCCCGCCGAGGAGCTCCACAGCAACCGCTTTGGCCGCGAGGAGACCCGCGGACTCCTGGTCGAGGCCAATCCCATGGGCGTGGAGCGCCTGGGGGCGCACGCCCGCATCCTCGAGGAGCGGGCCAGCTTCCGGGACGTTCACCTGTCGCTGTTGGGGTGGCGGCTCCTGGCCGAGCTCAAGGCCGGCGACACCGCCGCGCCGCTGGCTATCGAGGGCTTGCTGCTCGAGGTGCTGGCCGGCGCCGCGCGCACCCACGAGCTCCTGATGCGCGGGACCACCCTGCCGCGCTGGGTCGTGCAGGCCCGCGACCTGCTCCACGATCCCGGTCGGGTCGGCAGCCTGAGCGAACTGGCCGAAGCGGTAGGCGTTCATCCGGTGACGCTGGCGCGGGGATTCCGAAAGGCCTACGGCTGCAGCGTGGGGGCCTATCTGCGTCGTCTCAGGATCGCGCGGGCGGCTCGGCGGCTGTCCGAGAGCGACGACTCGCTAGCGGAGATCGCTCTCGAAGCGGGCTTTGCCGACCAGAGTCATTTCTCGAACCTGTTCCGGCGGGAGACCGGCCTGTCACCCTCGGCCTTCCGGCGGTCAGTCACGCGCGCATAGCATTACGCTCCTGCCGCTCCTTCTCCAACCGGTCCAGCTTCGCTCAGGTGCGACACAACCCGCCGCATGGCCTCCGCCTCGATATCGAGATGCGAGCGATGCCAGGCCGGCACTCCGCCCTTCAGGATGATCGCCTGCGGCGAGGCATGGACGATGCCGAGCCGCTCGGCCAGCGCGCGGGAGAGCGGGCGCTGCTTCACCACGTCCACCAGGTATACGGGGACCGAGCTCGCCCGCCGAAAGGCGAGCATCTCCTGATACGCAAATCCGCTGGTAGCGCAGATCGGACTGTGTTTGTAGAGGACGGCGAGGGGCGCGGCGAGGAGGGCGCTGCAGTCGGCTTCGCTGAGGATCACATGCATGTGGCAAGCTATACCCGGGCGCCGCGCGGCGGCTATGCCAGGCGCATGCGCTCCTGCAGCTGACGGAACCGCGGATCGGCGCGGAGCCCGTCGAGCATGGGCTCCACGTTGAGATAGGCCAGCCAGCCGCGCCGCTCGTCGAAGGCGCGGTCGAGCCAGCGGAAGGCCGCGTCGGACTCGCCCAGGGCCGCGTGCAGCATCACGAACGCCACCGGCGAGACATAGCGGGACGCCCGGCGGGCCTCGAGCTCGGCGAGCACGGCCCGCGCCTCGGCTGGCCGGCCGCGCCCGGCGGCGACG